>NZ_CP084881.1 GCF_013402815.2 Natrinema halophilum | reverse complement strand
AATTACATTCCAAGCGTAGGTGTGTTTCAAGAGTGTCTTCATCCACGCCGAACAGAAGACAAAGAGTTCGTCGCCGGTAGGCTTCTGCTCGGAGGAACTGTAACGCACGGCACTCGTTCGCAGAAAGTTCGCCTCTTGAACTTGGTCTGACTAACTCTGACGGTGACATAACTGGCGTTCTTCGCTACTGATATGAATAAGTGAGCCAGACAGAGTGAAACTGAAAGTAATTCACCTATCAGTTTCACTTTCACTCTACGTGTGGCTCGGGACTATACTATGTGCATCCATCGACACTCATATGACCCAAACTAAAGACAGGCACACTGCTGATGAAGGCGTTCGGATCCGTGGATCGCATCTTCCACGGGGTGGGCAACCGAAAGATGACGAACCGCTTGCACAGTTGCACATCGGCCACTGGGCGAACAGTCCACATCACATCTACATCGCCGAAAACGGAGACTACGTTTCAGAGGAAATCGTGATCGGTCGCGAAGAGATCCCGAAGGTGATTGAAGCGCTCGCGGAACGAGCATACCCTGCTCACGAAGACGAGATTCGACGTCGGCTCGATCGCACCCTCGAAGACTCTGGTGATGAACAGTAGATGCAAGGAAATGAAAATTAGTAACCGATCAATTTGACCACGGTTTTGCTTCGTCTGGATCAGCCAGATCCTGATATTCTGCAAGATACCGTGCCTTCTGTTGTTCGGTTGTGAAAACAGGCTCAAATCCAGCGGCTTCGACCGCACGTTGGAATGTCCCAAATCGATTCAGATAAACAGGTAACGAGATTGTCCCCTTTTTCTCAAGGTCGGAAGTGGTCGGTACGCGGCAGAGGGAGTCATGTAAATGGTGGATCTCAGCCAAAAGAACATAGTTGTCGTACCGGTAATTCCGCTGCTCGCCTGTCAGTGGGTGTGCGTGTTTCGCGATGCGATCTTTGACATCGTCAGGCAAGACATCGATAAATCGGATGTATTTATTGAATTCTTCGATCCCTTTAATCGGCGGTGCATCTCGATCTTGGTTGTTTTCGTCGGTCATTGGCCAATGAGCATTCTCAAATCGAAGTTATTGTCTCATCAACAGTCGACATGTCCACCTCAGTCACCTTTGAAACTGCCTCTCGAACAGAAAGCGGGTCTTCGGTCTCGAGTGGACTGCGAAGGTCAGTGATTTCAGCAAGAATATCTGGATTTACGAGCTGGTTAATGGCTTTTATCGCATCATCTGTGTTAGCAAACTGGAGAACACCGACCTGTGATGGGATTTCTGTAGCGGGTTCGTCCAGTGCGTCAAGTCCACCCTCTACCCGAGCTGAGACCCGACCTGGCATATTCGCATGGTGGAGAACCACCTCAGCGACCGTCCTGCCATTGATCAGTTCGATAGCCGCTTCCTCTATTCCCTCTCCCTCGAATTCACTGATTTCTATCGCACCCTTTGGCGCGGTTTCCAACACACTCCACGAGTCAGGGACGTCACACTCCTCTTCGACGCGACGTTTCATACTGTCAGCAGTACTCATGTTCTGGTAACAGTTCGAGCGTGAAGAAAAAGATGCTGGTGAGATAGTCGCGAAGTTTTACAATATAGGCTATGGATTCTAAAACATGAGACGGTTTTCCCAACCAGAAGATATTGATAGAGGATGGCTGGGTCTCTCCGCTACGGGCTTCGCCATTCTGGCAGTCGTGTTTGTAGGAACGGCACCTGAAACAATGAGTGGTGGCCCTATGACTGGTTTAGAAACAGTTGCTGCTGCACTCGGCATGATTATTATGGCGATCGCAGCCTCACAACTGACGCTCGAGGTTACGTTTGATCAGTTGCTGGTCACACTCTGGCTGTTCGGAATAGGCACGATCGTTCTATTTGTGTTAATAGCCGTTCTTGGAGAGGAAACGGTCGCCAACAACCCACTCACCGCAAGTGTGGCTGGACTTGTGTCAGCCCTCATCGTCACAGTAGGGACCATAGCTGTAATCGCAGCAGCAAAATACGCACGATCGACTCCTCGAACTGTTGATCCAGACGATTTCTAATCTTAGTGCTCTCGAGTAAACAGTACGATCGTCAGTTATCAAGCATCTCCTCGCGCGCCTTCTCCAGCTTCCTAAACTGGTCCGATGAGCCGCCAGTATCAGGGTGTCCCTCCAAATCTCGTACCTGTGCTTTGAACGCCGCCCGAACGATCTCATCAGGAGCATCCGGCGCAACCTCGAGAACCTCGTGTGGCTCATCGTCCCCGAGGACGTCCTCTTCCGAGGGCGCCGGCGGCGCCGCGATCTCCCCCTCATCAGCTGGCGGCAACCGAGCGGTCGCAAACTCCGACTGGCCTGTCGCAATCGGTCGATTCTCCATCTTTCGCTTTTCGTTCAGATAGAGACCGATCGCCCTGGTGTTGTCTCGGACCTTCGTGTACTGGTCGCACGCGATTGCGTAGTCAGCGCCGTCCATCGTCCACTGCAACGCGACACCGGGATCATCAGGCTCGGCAGCACTGGCGTAGGGCAGGCCGTCGGTTTTGCGCTGGGGCATTCCCGTCTCGAGTCGCCAATCGTCGACCTCGAGGCGTTCCATCTCGCGTTTGATGTCCTTGATCGCGGCGCCGAGCGTGACGTCGAACTTCGTTGTTCGCTCCCGGTCGGTAGGATTGGTTCGAGGCAGTTCTGTCGGCCAGTCGAGTCGAGATTCGGATTCACTCTGCATCTGAGGGTCCTCCGTGCTTAGTATCCGTCTCGTCGTAACGGAACGGCTCGACACGAAGCGGTTTCGGCGGGTCGATCGAGTTCATCGGCGAGTACGTGTACTTACGTCCGTGGATGGCAGCGAATCCGACCGCTTCGTGCCGAGTCTCGAATATCTTGCTTGTCGGCTTGACTTCGTACCAGTACTGTCGCTCGAGGACTGATCGGTTCCGCCGTCAGTCACCAGCTCTCGATCGTCCTGGGGTGACGCATCTCCTTTCCGCAGGTCGACCAGTTCCGACCGGTCCCATGTCGTCTGTTCTCGGCCCTGGTTTCGGCAGGTTTGACATCCAAATCGATGGGTGCTGAGCGTGACCGAGTGGTGCCCACGTGGACACACGTACGGATCGATCGGGCTTCCGGGATCAACGCGTTCTGTCTCACGGGATCGGTCAGAACTGTCACTCATGCAATCACCCCTCGCTGATCTCGAGCCTGCTTCGTGACCTCTGGAAGGTCCGGGAACTCTCGGATCCGTCGCTGCTCGAAGAACCCGCTCTCGTTCTTGACCGTCAGCTCGATACCGGTCTCTGGCCGCAGTCCACTTGACTGCTTGAAGTAGAACGGGATCTCTTCCTCCCGGCACTGCTTGAGAATTTCGCGAGCCCATTGGTGTTCCATCTCCCGACGAACGTCAGCAGATCCGCTCTCGCCACCGACAACTACCCAGTTGATGTGATCCAGGGCAACCTCGCCGATCGGCTCGATCAGTGGCTCGAAGCTGACCCACTTCGTCGAGACGTCCACGTCGCGGAGCTGCTCAATCCGGTGGGTCGTCGACGGGAATTTTCCTCCAGGACCTGAGCCGACGGACGTCCCGAGCCAGCAGTTCTCCGGCCAGTCGAGACGCCACTCGGCGGCATGATGAGGCCGCTTCGTCAGAAAGATCCAGACGTATTCTGCGTACTCGCGGACCTGATCGAGTACCTCCTGGACGAACTCGGGATCGACCTCTCGGTGGAACATGTCAGTCATGCTCCCGACGAAGACGCGACCGGGCCCGTCGGGGAAGGTGTCCCCATCGAGGTCCTCCTCGAGGCGAGTGCGGTGCATCGTGACGTTCTCCGAAGCGTTCTCCTGGGCCCATTCTTTCTCTGTCCGCCCCTGACGGAGGGAGAACTCCTCGGCGTAGCAATTCCAGCACTCAGGTCCGGCGTGACTACAGCCGGTGACTGGGTTCCAGGTATAATCCGCCCACGAGATGTTAGTGGTCTGCATCGGTATCACCGTCGGAGATCGCTTCTTGGGCACGCTCGAGCGCTGCGCGTGCCGCGTCTGGGTCTCCCCGTTCGAATGCGGCGTCGATGTCGTCGAGTGCAGCAGAGACTTCTATGATCCGTTGATCATGATCATCTATCTCAGGCGCACCCGGGAGATCGTCCTCTTCTGGGACATATTCGTATAATCCTCTGTTCACTTTCTGAACGATTCCGAGCTTCTGCAACTGCCGAAACGCGTCGTTCACGTACTGTTTGCGGTGATCGGTCTGTTCACGCACACGCAGCGGGTTGACTCTTCCTTCCGATCGAATGACTTCAAGGACGTCTTCCTCGACGTCGTCCGGCTGATATTCCATTGGTGGATCGGTTGCTGTACTCATACCTCAATCTTACTACAGAGGACATTACTAAGTAGTTTACGGAGCCAATACAAGGTCAATTACTCCGTAACCTTTTTAGTAATCGGGATTGTAGATGGTAGTAGAGGCCGAGGGACGTCGGCAAAAAGCCGGCCGGGTGCCATCAACACCCGACCTCGGTCTTGGAGAAGACCAACGATGTCTACGACATACCAACCTAAGGACGTTTCGAACGATTCGGACGACGTCGAGCGGTTGCTCGAGTCCGTCTCAAACGGCCGCGTGACGGTCCAGCGCGTCCTCGAATTCATCCGTGGAAAGCGCTCAAAAGACGAAATGAAGGGCAGTGACTGGCTGAACGCTATCAACCACGTTCGACGGCACTGCGACGAGACGCTCGTGCTCTACGCAGAGGGCGACTGCAAGGCCACCTCGATCTGCCGGACGGACTACGGCGCGATCGACCGCGTTGATTTCGGAACTCGGTCCGGCCGCCACCGACAGTTCGTTTCCTACGACGTCGCAAAGGACGATCTCCACAAAACCGGCTGGGAGGTCCTGACCCACGACGAAGCAAAGCGCCGGTTCGACGCGTACGTCAGAGCCCACGAAGACCACAAACGTGACGGAGGCGATGCGTGATGCCAGTTATCGACGTCACCGACCTGATGGCCACGCCCGCCGGTCGCGATGAGATCGGGACGCCGGACGAGGCGATCGGTCGCTGTGACAATTGCGGCGAACTCTACCGCCGCCGAGAGGGTTCCTGGCACCTCTGCAATGGCGAGCGCGTCGAATACGAACAAGAGACCGACGAGTCCGTGCTGCTCCCTCGAGGTGAGGCATGATGATAGTTCGTGATCACGAACACGTTGCGAAACGCGCCGAGCAACTCGAGCGCGAAGCCGCTCGTGAGATGCGAAAGCTCGCCGAAGCCCACGCCGTCGCCGGCCCGGAGCACGTCGACGGGACCGATGGATCGGAGATCATCGTCGCCGGCGACGACGGCCTCCGTGCTGACGGTGGCGAGCCAGGCGAGGACCGCGAACCGATCGACGTCGGTAATCACGTCCAGGACCGTGAGGATCCCGACGCGACGATGGTGGTGGTCAACCTCGATACGCTTCGGGCCGATGCGTACGAACTCGAGGATGGTGGGCCAACGGTCGCGGACGTAAACCCGCAATACCCGGAGACCGACGACGTTGTCGAAGTGATCTACCCGCAGCGGACAGACCTGACGCTCGAGGGGAAGGAAACGTACGCCTTCCCGCGGGAGCGCCTCGAGGTCGTTGCTCGAGTCCATGATCGCGACGGCGGCGATGGGGGTGAGAAGTGATGCCATTCAACGGTCCTGAATACGAGCCTAACCCGAATCTCCCGGACGGGTTGTCGTACTGCGTCGCCTGCGGCACGGTCATGGTGTACCACAGCTCTCGTGACTGTCCGTCGTGCATGCTCGCCGAGCGCCTCGAGGAAATCGAGGAGGAACTCGACGCACTCTCGGAAGACGGCGAGATGATCGCCGAGCACATCGTCGACACGCACGAGTCAATCCACGGCCAGCTGGAGAGCCTCAAGGAGCGGGTCGATCGTGCCGAGCGTGACATCGATATCATCGATGGGGGTCTCTGATGGCGGCCGCCGAGCCCACCCACGATCCTACAGCCGGAATCGACGAGGCAACGCTCACCCGCGACCGCCGCGGCGCCGAGCAGTCGATGGGGATCTGGCCGATCGCCGACGACCTCTGGGGTGTCGGAACTGGTAGCGGTGAGGAGTACTCTGAGTACCTGGTCGACCTTCGCAGAGGCCGGTGTACGTGCGACGATTGGCAGTATCGTGGCGAGCCCGGCAGTGGACAGATCACCCGCTGCAAGCACGCCGCGCGCATCCTCCAGGCACTCGGTCGGACCGAACCGCCGGCGGACGCTGACCCGAGTCCGGAGCTAGCGGCCCAGCGCACGAGGTGGTCGCGATGAGTATCCAGACTGCCAACCTCGAGGGTGCTGCCGAGGCCGTCCCATCGCACCCGACCGTCCACGACGCCCGGCTCGTCGATCGTCGCGACGCCGGCGGCCGCCTGGCGGTCGAGATCGTCCTGGGGCCACAGGTCGACCGCGTCCCGCCAGGGGTACTGCGGATTCTCGCCGAACACGACTGCGGAATCCGGCAGACACAGCCGCAAGGAACGTTCCTTGTCGCGGAGGTGCGGTAGATGTCGATCGTTCGCGGCGCCGTCGCTGCGGTGATCGAGTGGCTGCCGCTCGTCCGACTCGCCGACGTCACCGGTGACGGCGACCTCGAGCTCGTGGTCGGTCCAAAGCCGAGCAGCACGATCGGGACGGTCCTCCGCCACGCCGGCGACCGGTCGATCCAGATCGGGCAACTCGTGATCACGCTGGGGGCCGAGTAATGCCTCGAGACGCACTCGCTCGAGACACGGAGTACATCCTCATTCGAAGTGACACGCCGGTCGACGTCGACGGCTTCAACTCGGCGAACCGACTGGAGAGGTAGAATGTCTGGAGTGTAGAAAGTCAGACCAGAATATAGACGAAATCCCACACAAGCCAGATTGCAGCCAGCGATACGCGAAAACGGATTACTGGCGCAAACACTTCTTATCGGAATAGTCAACTATACGCCATCTATTCCTTGGCGAGATTATTCGGAATTACAAGTAGTCTTTTTAACAGACGTGAGCGTTTGCTGAAGTATGATCCAGGACCCCAGGGTTTTCGATGACGGATTCGACGATGTCGAGTTGCTCCATCGAGAGGGGGAAATGGAAGAGGTACTCAAACGAATCGTTGGGTCTCTCACTGACAGCGAGATCCTACTGTCAGGCCCGAGCGGGGTTGGGAAGTCTCTGTTCGCACAGAAAGCGCTCGACGAACTCGAGGCGCGACGATCCGTCGATCGAATCAAAATCAAATGCCTGGGGAAAACGAGGGCCGCCATCTTCCGGTCGCTCCTCGAGGCCCATCCAAACGGCCCAGATACTGTTGCACAGACCAGAGCCACCGACTCCGTCCAGGAAGAGTTCGAGGAGATTGTCGATCGGAAGACAGTGATCGTCCTGGACGAAGGCGACGATCTCCCCTACACCGATGCGGTCGGAGATCTTCTCGCGATGCCGGACGTCACGGTCGTCGCGATAGTCCACGATGCGACAGACTGGCTGTCCAAACTCGAGATCGACGACGGGCACGCGTTCGATATCGGCCACATCAAACTCGACCATTACGTCACTGACGAACTTGCGGACATCCTCGAGCGACGGGCTCGCCAAGGCTTCTTCCGGCCTGATATCGTGTCCCGGACCCAGCTTCGGGATCTCGCTGACGATGTCGCCGGCGTTGCGCGGAACGGGATCCAACGCTTGTGGGGAGCTGCCAATATCGCCGACGAACGTGAGCACCTAACGATCCACGATGAAGATATCCAGGATGGCGAGGATCGGGCTTGGCGTCGGATCCGCCGGCTCAACCTCGAGTCACTTCCCGTTCACCACCGCGTGCTGTACGCGATCGTCCACGAGGCTGGCGAGATCTCCGGCGAAGCGCTCCATGAGAGATACGACGAGGTCGCGGACGTCATCTATCAGGGCGAGCCAGCTCAGCCGATCGGCGAGCGAGCTCGACGCGAAAAGTTTCAGAAGCTTCGCGAGTACAAACTCGTCGACTACGAGGGGCCGACCAGGGATCGCACCTACTGGGTCATCGATGAGGATGTCGAGCCACAACATATCGAGTTACCGGAATCGGTATCAACGAGGTGATATACTAATTTACTCTTTTTTGTATCGATAATAAGTTTTGGCTCCGTCTTGCGATTCGATATACCTCGTTTCTAACTCATCAACATATACAAGAGTCTGACAAATTGACTCAAAATATGCTCTAAGAACAGCATCTGCTATCTGCTCTGCATTTTCTGAGTGATCAGCGTCATAACCCTCCTCAAACGATGCTCTATACTCGTGAATGGTTGCCGCCTCCGGATAAATTTCTTTGAAGTATTCTATTGCAGCACCTATCTGTGATACAGGGTACCCATCCTCCCATTCTTTCTCGCTTATCGGCATAGAAGGGCTTTGATTCGGAAGGTGTAAATACTTGTCAGATGGACATTCGGTAGATCTTTTACATATTGCTCGCAATCAGGTACGTAACCTAATCTATGTCCAGTGCTACACCCCCACCACCCCCCTTGACGCCAGATGAGATTGGGGACATCGACGATCCAGATGATATAGATGATCAGAAGGTTGATCAGTTAGTTGGCGACGGCGTCCAAGAAACGCTTATGGTGCAAAAGGGGCGTATCCAACACAGCCAAGAGCCGACAAATTCAGGCAGTTCAAACCGTGGTGTGTACGAAATATTTGTATCTCGAATCTTGCGAACTTCACAGGCTGCAACGGACGCCAATGTTAACCGTGAGGGTGTCGTAGATAGGAGTACACGAGCAGAGAGGAAACCTATGAATCAACAGGTGCAAGTGGTCAATATCGCCAGTTTCCGGACGTTTACTGGATTGGCTTCGTTAGCGTCACTTGCATTCACAGTTCTGTTTCTGTCGCTCTTTCTGAGCGACGATTTGGCAGGACCAATTGCAGCTATCCTGTTAGTCCTCCTATCGCTGTCGACTGTTGGTTTCGCGAAGCTTTGGCATGAACTTAGGAAGTATTAGAGAAGCGCTTGATCTATTCTACTCGCTCGAGGAGGAAAATCAACAATTGTTTGCGGCTCTCAAAAACACCCTGATGGGTGCAATTCCAGGCGCTGTTGGAATTATCGCCATGTTGCACACTGTCGGGTGGGAACACACCGATTTCATTCTAAACATGGGATTCCTCCTATTTGGGGTATTTGTTGCTCTTGTCTGCTACCGAATCTGGGAACTGGTCCGGTTTGAATTTACGTGGCCCACTGGGCTAAAGTGAATTTGGACACTCCCACCGCCGCATTCTGTGGCTGATGCTGATGCTTAATAGCGATCGTTTTCCCCGTTACGACGAAAACACAACTATGACTAGCAGCGAGAGACAACCAGAAGACAATATGCTACCCGACGAACACCATGTGATCGCTGAACGCGCACCGGACTTGGACAGACTCGAAGAGGATGAATACCTCACGAGTGATGAGATCGCCAACGCACTCGGCATCGATCTCGAGTGAAATCTTTTGGTGAGGCTGGATCGATTAAAAGAAGATATCGTGGAGTTCGCCCGAGGTGTTGTCTTCTGGATCGATCCCTAATTCACGGAGATCGTCGTCGCTCGGCGGTTCACCCTTACCGTGATAACCGACAACCGCTTCATCGAGGTTTTCGAGTGCATCTTCGCAAGTCGGTCCCTGGGACGCCACACCAGTTTCTTCGTCGCGAGCAACCCACAGCGCGCCGCTCTCACCGAGTGAAAGCGAAATTTTGACCGGCGGGCTCGAGCCGTTGTCCCCGGTTCCGTCGGCGTCGGTGCTCATAGCTCGAGAAACAAGGGGGTGTCAGATAAGCGTTCGGCGTCCGTCAATCTTAACCAACAGTGGCGGGCTGCTGCCCCGGTTGTTGGTTAAAATCGAAAATAACCGCTTATCGGCCCCAGCTTTGCAATCACGCTGGCGCAACGTCGGGCGAATGCTGGCCAATGGGGAGGTCGATGTCGATCTCCTCATACCAGACGACCGGGCGTTTTGCACGACCATGCTGCTCGAGTTCGATAAGGCCGTAGTCGGCAAGTTCGGTGACGTTCTCCGTGACCTCTGGCGGGTGGCGATCAACGATTCGAGCGAGTTCGCGAATGCTACTTGGTTCGTGATCCGCGATCGCCTCGAGGAGCTCGAGATTTACCGGCCGGAAGATCCGACCGAACGTCTCGAGATCTTCGACTGAGAGTGTCGATGGCTTTGGGTCAACACTCTCGCCGGCATCGAGTGCTGCAAGCGTGTCTTCGAGATCGCTTCGATCGGACGACGAATTGATTCGGACGTGGAGTGTTCGGGTCATGATTTGAAGCTGAGTGGGGGGCTACCAATCGGTCCGTTTTTCGAATGGAAGCGCCGCGCGCCACGCACGGTATAGGGTTTGCAAACCGGGGAAGTCACCCTCGTATGTTCGTGAACCGAGATGTAATTCGTGAACGCCGTGGTGGTTATCGAGTCGGATGTAGGGATTCTCGCCGCCAGCAACACCGTAATGGAAGGAGTATTTGACTTCTTCCGGGAACTTCGTTGATTTGGGCACCGCAAGGACGCGGACACGGGCGACAGTGCCATCCGCGTAGGCTTCGATCTCGTCGCGAACAACGGTGACGTCATCGCTCATCCCTGTATGTTAGTATACGCCCTAACACAATAAGTGTTAGGTTTTAGCCTAACATAATCTCAAATCTACGTGCGAATTCGTCGTATACGATAGGCTTTTCAACTGATACTAATGGGATAGTAGTATGAACACCTGCTCAGATTGTGGTGCCGCTGTAAATCAGTCTGACAAATTTTGTAGCGAATGTGGATCGGACATTGAGCCTCCGAAGATAAACAGCGATGTCTACAAAGAAACGGATTACCAAGCTCACAAGGGAGGTCTTTTCAGAAACTACGTTTTCGACGCTGGACATGTCCAGACATGGGAATGGGTAGTAATGACAGCACTTCTCTTTTTTCTTCCACCAGTCGGTTTCTTCGTTGCTGGTTGGATCCTTATCGGGTGTATTCACAAAGTAGATGCCACTGGGACTAGGGTTAACCCAGGCGGACGATCATCAGCCGGACTATTCTCGCTTATATTACTCACGGTCGGAGCTTTAATCGTCAGCGGAGTTCTCCTGCTTCTGCTATTGATCGCTCTTCTATAAGCGGAATAGTTCGGCGGGATTCACTAATTGATTAGTGGCTAAAGGCATTAACCAACACGGTCAGTTGTCCACTGCGGATGTTGGTTAAGGCAATACCACCATTTTAATACAGGACCGACAGTCACACCATCGAGATTATTCGGAATTGTAAGTCGATTTAAAGGGGGTATCAACCCTCATCGCAATTGCCATGTCGACGACGACTACCAGGCGGATCGACATCGACCTACGCCGCGATCTCGGGAAAGACGTCCCCGAAGGCGAGCCCGCGACGGCCACGTTAGAGTTAACCTACAACGACGATGGCGGGCGTACGGTGAGTCTCGATTACGGACAAGAGGAATGGGTTCTCGAATTTGATAATCAGGGCCGGTGCGTCGATCGAGATACGCCGACGCGGCCGCTACCGGGCTGGGTCAGTGAAGCTGTGGAACTGGTCAAGGGTGAGCTGAGGTGAGATCGGTGTCACTCGCCGCTATCGTCGACAGGGTCAAGCTCATCTACGTCGAGATCGCCTTCCAGATAAGCTTCGCCTATGTCTGTAAGGCGATAGAGACCTCGATCAAGACGTTCAAGGAGCCCATACTCCGTAAGCTTGCGGCACCGATCGCCAGCGTAGTCTCGACTGATATCTATTCGGGGAACGTCCCCGTCACGGGACAGAGCGCGAGGCGTCATGTTCCCCTCATCAAACATCAGCTCAAGGATTCGGTCATCAGCAGGCAACCTCATCCACTCCGCCGGCTGGCGCATCTCGCGCTTAACTGGGCAAACAGGACTCATATGTACACCGGTATACGGATCAAATCACGCTACTGACCAATAAATATCCCGTTTATAACGGTAGGCATCCCGTTATTGGTGGGAAAAGTATTAGTCAGTCGAATTACTCACTGTAGATGGGAAGTCAGTCTCGCCAGAACCTGCAAAGGTTCGGGGTGTTAGGCCACCCCGAGATTGACTTCCAATCCCACTGGAAGGGATTTCAGAAGTCATGAATGACAACAACAACGGGGTTAAAAACGATTACCCCATCGAGAGTTGGACAGTTGGTCGTTCGGACGACCATGATCAGAACGCAGACGTCACTAACGAAGACGAATCGCTACCGCGCGAGCACGCGGCAGAAACGACGAGGCGATGTCCACGGCCTGGCCCTCGTCAAGAGAACAGTTCAGCACCGAACCATGAAAACGCCACCGGTAGCCGTCGACCGGCCGACACGAGAATCGCACTGACGGATGGCGGCACCGAGATCGGAACGGGCCAGGACGTCCAGACCATAGCCGGCGAGCTAACGAAATTCCAAATTCGGGCACTGGCTACGGTCGCCTGCCAAGACCGGCACGGCATCGGGATCAAAGACGAACTCGAGTCCTACTACGGCAAAGAGGTTAACCACGGTCGCCTCTACCCGAACCTCGATGAACTGGTCGATCTCGGTCTGATCGAGAAGGGGAGCCGCGACCGTCGCACGAATAACTACTCGATCACCGAGCCTGGCCGTCGGGTGCTGCAGCACGAACTCAGTTGGCTCGAGGAGCAGGTTTCTCGAGGGGATGACGCATGATCCGCACATTCCTTCGGGACCTTTTCCGTGATGAACCAGTGCGGTCCGACCTTCCGCTCGATGCAGCGGTACATCTGATGAGCAACGAGCGCCGGCGGTTGGCTGTCGAGCTCATCGACGCACTCGGACCGATGGAACTGAAAGTGCTCGCTGATGCGTTCGCAGCGATCTCCGATATCGATCGAAAGGGAGCATACGTCACGCTCTACCAAACACATCTTCCGAAATTGGACAAGCACGATGTGATTGAGCTTGGCGATCGTGGCCACCACATCGAGCCAGGCGAGCATTTCAATGCGTTAGTCAAGTGCATCTCGGACCTCGAGGAGCGGTTTGAGATCGAGACAGATTCGTCGCAGGTGTTCGAATTCGATGAAGACGACGCAGTGGCGGAAATCGCGGGTGATGCCTAATGGCAGGCTGGAACCCGACACTCGTAACCCCTGACGGTGAGGAAATCGAGCCATCGTCGAAGCTTGCCGGCACCCACAACACCACCAGTACGCGACAGCCGTCCGCCTCCAGCCGCGTGCACGCTTCCAAACTCCGCCAGGGTCTCCTCGAGAAGAAAGCGTTCGAGACGCTCTGCTGTCCGGACTGCGGGCGTGAACACGATACCCGCGAGGCCGAAGCCGATTGTCTTCGAGAACACGTTCGCGAGCGGGCAGATACACTCCAGCGCTGGGCCGATGATGGTCACGACATCCTGTCGAAGGAGGTGGGTGCCTAATGACGACCGAAGTCATGACCCTTCAGGAGTACGCCGACATGCTCGGCGAGCTCGCAGAAGACTGGGACGGCGATCAACCCGCAGTCCTCATCGGAGACGTCACCGGCAACGTCAGCGTGAACGCGAAAGAGGGCTTCTCGAAGTATGGTCCTGTTGGGTACGCCCAGGAGTGTTTTGAAGGCAACGGTGTGTTCGAACTTGGGCAGAAAGGGGACCGCCGCTTTTTCGGAACGATGCTATTCGCGGTTGACGATCTCGGTGAAGACGCGAGAGAACAACTCGAGGCTGACGAGGAGGTGACCGCCTGATGGCGAGCCTCCAGCGGCACACGAACCACAGCCCATGTCGGAACTGTGGACACAGTCGCGCCTACCACAAGCGAGTGCGCGTCTACCCAGACGACGGCCCCACGGGGAGCTACCACTACCGCTACACTGACTGCCCAACGGGCAACGGGGTGTTCCGGTGATGATCGCCGGTCAGCTGGCGCTTCTCAACGGATCGGCCGATGAGCCGCTTCAGAGTCATCATGACCAGACCGGTCGCGCACTTCAGGTCGACGAGACGCAGACCTACCTGGGCGACGATCTCGTCATCCAGTCCGGCTTGGTCGCGGGAAAGGTTCCGAAACAGGAGGAGCGAGTCATGGTGGACGGTCACGTGATCGAGACCGAAACACGGGATGTCAGTCGCCGTGTCGCCACCGAGTGGATCGCAGACGTCGACGGGAGCGGATGGGTCCTCGCAGAACGCACGCATTCGAGTGACCTCGAACACGAACCGGACTGGCCCTTCAACGAATTCTCAAAGCTGGCTGGACCAGAGATCGCACCGGTCCGCCTGAAGCCGTGGGAATTCGTCCGAAATCAGCGGGACGAAGGCCGGGACTGGACCGCGGAGATGGCGACACGAGAGCACAATCTCGACGACGTCTCGATCGAGTGGGGCACCGAAACCAAGACGGATGCGATCAACGCCGATGTCGGGGTCGCGCTGACGACTCACTGGCGGGATATGTTCGTCCGCCTCGTCATCTACTCGAGTGGATACCTCGCCATCTGGGAACCGGACGAGATGAAGCCCGAACTCCTCGGTCGGTTCATCCACGAGGAGATCATCCCGATCACGACGTTTGATGACAGCGCTAAGATCGACGAGAAACAGCAGGTCACGCAGACGACTCTCGATGATAGCGAGGTGGAAGCATGACCGGCGACGGCAAGACGCTCGATAAGGGCGTCCCAACCGAACCGACCGGCGAGGACTGCCCCGCCTGTCCCGACGGTGAACTCGTCAAGCCACGCAGTGAGGTGCCACAGTGTCCCAACTGCCTGTACGTCAACAACCCGCTCTACATGGACAATGAGCTCGGCGATTTCGAGCTTACCCATCGTCAGGGACGCCGCCTGCTCCGTGTGTTCGGATACGATCATCACGGCACAGCTGGTGATATCGGGACGCGCCTTCGGCGGTTCTGTCACGAACAGGACGTCGATATGGACCACCTCAACGATCTGCTTGCCGACCTTCGCGGAACCAGCGGATACGAGCGAGGGGATTCAGCATGACCCACTCGAGAGACGATCTCGACCGACGGGTTCGCGAGGCGATCCGCGCCCACCGCGACCGTGGCAACTGCTACGTGACAGTCCGGCAGTTGTCGAACGCCATCGAGGATGAGACACACCAGGCGATCAACCACGCAGTTCTCCGGATTGTCAACGCCGGCGATCTCGAGCCGTGGCGGGACGTCCGGTCGTCGTCGGTGACGTACCGAATCCAGATTGGTGCACACCGTTGCGACCTGTGCGGCGCCGGTCACGACTCTGTCGGCGCCACGCTCCGCTGCTGTGCCGGCCTGTTCGAGGACGGTCCTGCAGCTGGGATGAATAGCGTCCGCGGTCCCGCTCCTGGAGTCGCAGCCGCGCATGAGGAGCGTGATGCACGATGACGGAGGTTTGCCCAGTCTGTGGCGAGGATCCAGAGTCATGCTACCGGTGCCAGCAGTGTGGGAAAGATCTGGTCGGCAGCCAGACTGAGGAGAAAGACGATCTTGTCGCAGACGGAGGATTTCCGGAAGACCACCCGCTGGCGCCGTTCGCTGATAACCTCGAGACACATGCCGATCACCTGGATGCGTATAGCCAAGTCCTGGCCGAGGCAGATCCGGACGACATCCACGGCGTGATGCTGGTGATGTATTCGTCTGATGGCGTCGACACGTTCCCCACAGTTAGTGAGGACGTCGACGCCCGGCCTGCATCGCTGTGGATGCTCGGCGCGTTCATTCATCACGTCGCCTCAAGCGCACAGCGGGCTGGTGGTTCAGCGACGATGGAGGAGGTCGCCCACGATGCGATCGAGTACCTCCGCCACCACGGGTTCGGCCATCAAAACCTAAGGACGGACGGCGGCCAGCTGATGGCGACCGACCAAATCGTCCTTGAGCAGGTCGATGCGCTCCAGGACGAGTCCGAACACGGTGCACCGATCGGATCGGTCGTCAACGCAGTCCTCGAGGAGACCGACGATACGAACGTCGACTTTGGGAACGTCTTCTGGACGATCGAGTTCCTACACAACAATGGCGAACTCTACTGTCCCGCACGTGGCTACCTTCGCCGGCCATCTTTCACCGACAACGAGGATGAGAACGGAGGTGACGAGGCGTGAGCGCGAAGGAAACGGTCGAAGAGCGCTGGCAGAAGCGCCTCACCGAAGCCCGTGTCCAGATCAGTGACGGTCTTCAGCCGGAATTGCTGGCCAAGCGGTACGGCGCCGAGACAACCGACGAGATCGCGGAGCTGACCCAGCAAGCAACCAAAGAGATGATCCGCGGCGGTCACACGCTACTCACACTCGATGACCTGGACGTCGCCGAGGAGAAACTCGAGGAATCTGGATATGAGGTCGCCACTGATGGCGGTGTCGTCCAAGCCGCTAACGCAGCTGACCGATGCCGGATCTGCGACGATTCCGTTTCTGCATCGAGTGTCAAATCAATCGACACCGTGGATCCAGGGCCGACCGGGTACGGTCTTATGTCCGGCCCAGTCCCGTTATGTAACTGGTGTCGGGAGTACCTCGAGGCGCCTACTGGTGAGGGGTGCATCGTCTGTGGCTCAGACGATACACATCACTCGTTTGAGATCGAAGGTGTCGCCGGCGTAGACGATCTTGACGTCTACTACGGCGGTAGCCTCTGCACGCGTTGCTCGAGGGATCTGGTCTTCGATCTCCAGCAGCGAGCGCTGTCAAAACAGTCCGAGGAATCAGGTCGCGATACGGAGGAGAAGACCCTCGTTACTGACGGCGGCACCGATATCGATGACCGAGAAATCAAAGACGAGTTCGTCCAGGAGTACGCTGTTCCCGTCGACGAGGCCGAGTCGTTCGTTCATGTCGGATACGATGACGCATACCATCCGACGGGAGGGTACTGGTTCCCAACAGGCCAGAAATGGGGTGACGCCTCGGGGTGGGTCTCGAGGAAATACGACCTCCCAGAAGGCGAGTTGATCCAGTATCCATGCGACGATCGGCCACCCGAAATACTCGGCTACGATGACCTTCCGGGATGGGTCGTCAACCGGGCTCTGCCAGAGGCCCAGTGCCCTCTGGTGGTCGTGTCGTGTGCTGGGTGCGAGAAACGGTATCTGAAAGAGAACGCGACGATTCCCTCGGAGACGGTAGAAGACGGTGAGGTACTCGATCCAGAGGACGGTCACAAACGCTGCCCTTACTGTGGTCAGACAACTGTGTCGAGTGCGCGTGTCCCAGTTCGGTTAGACTTTGAAAACGGTCAGATCGAGGCAGGGGCGGATTCCGATGACGATGACGAGATCGTCACCGACGGCGGCCAGGATCTCGGAACGATGTGGTACGTCGTCGCCGAGCCACAGCAGGATCCGGCACGAATCGTAGCCGGCCCGTACTACGATGCCGACGAGGCGGACCGACGGGCGAGTCTGGACCACGACCTTAATGCCGAGGCCCAGTTCGCCCTCATGCTGGTCCACAATATCCAGGACAACGACTACAACGTCGAGTGGGCAGACGGCGTCGATCGGCCCGAAGCGCTGGTTCAGACGGATGGTGGATCTGTCCCAGATGAGGTTCGTGAATACCTCAAGCGGCGCCAGGAGCGCGGGAACAGCTACGTCAAATCGAGCCATATCTCCAATTCTCTCGGTGTCTCGACTAACGCTGCATCCGATTATCTCCGAACACTCGAGGAGCAAGGCGAACTCGATCGGTGGAGTAACTCCAGTGCTGGAACAGTCTGGAAGATCACCGGTTCTTTCGGTGCAACAGATCACGGAGGTGAGTCAGCGTGAGCCGCGCATGGCACCACGCGAACGTCGACGCAGTCCGTAACGAGGCAGGCGTCGCCGACCAGAGCGACGAGTGCCGAAACGGGACTACTGGTTGCCCGGGCCCCGACGCTGACGTCGATGCGTTACCGTGCATGACGTGTTTCCTCGAGGGAGACGACGCCGGCGATCGGGGCGTCGCGACCGACGGAGGTGAACGCCGGTGAGCGACGACGCTGAGTTCCGCGAGGAGATCCGGACAGTCATCAGAAGGCACGACCCGGACGCTGACGACCTCCGGGACCTCGCCAGCGATCTCGAATCGCTTGCCGACCGCTACGAGGCGACCTCGGAGGCGATCTAATATGCCCGCCGAGGATCTGAAATACCTTACCAACGGCGAGTTACGCGAAGAGATCGCTTACACCGTCGGTGGGGATCCGACCCGATACGGGGTAGACTCCGAGCGAGGGCTCACTAAAGCCGACGTCTTCCGTATCGCCGTCGCAATCGAGCCAGACGATACTACTGTAGACCTCCCGGACCTCGATCTCGAGGAGCTCTATCGGGTCGTCTGCAAGTGGGCTGGTGGCGAGTACAATGCGAACGTTGGCAACGCCTGGAGGATCAATCGGCCAAACCTGAAACGGATCCATCAGGCGGTCGACGCGCAGCCACCACGTGAGGTGGTGTCGCCATGAGTGCCTCCGCTACAAGCACCGACTCGATCGTCGTCGTGGATCTCTTCGCTGGCGCCGGAGGCTTCTCGACAGGCGCGGCTGACGCTGTGAACGACGTCCGGCAAAGCCCCGATATCGACGTTCGACTGATCGCAGTCAACCACGACGAGGACGCCATCGCCACACACGAGGCGAACCACTCGTGGGCCGACCACTATCACGCAAAAGTCGAAGAGATCCATCCCCCGGATGTCGTCGAACCGGGGACGGTCGACCTGTTGATCGCAGGGCCGATGTGCACCCACTTCAGCAACGCTCGAGGAGGTGTGCCCGTCGACGAACAGATGCGCGCCTCACCGTGGCACGTCCTCCACTGGATCCAGCTGCTCCAGCCGACGAACATCATCATCGAGAACGTTCGCGAGCTCCGGTCCTGGGGGCCGGTCGTCGACGGCGAACCGACGTGTGACGGCTCGATCTTCGAGCAGTGGGTCGCCACGCTCCAGGCACTCGGCTACACGATCAACCGGGACGACGACGGCGATTACGGCGTCGTTCTACGGGCGGCCGACTACGGCGATCCGACCACTCGAGAGCGACTGTTCGTGATGGGCAGCCGCACGCAACGACCGACGGTCCCTGAGCCCACACACTCGGACGATTCAACTGACGAGCTCGAGGACTGGCGACCAGCGGCCGACGTGATCGACTGGACTGACCCGGGAAGCTCCATCTGGACGCGATCGAGGCCGCTATCGAACAACACGATGAAGCGGATCGCCGAAGGGATCCGCCAGCACTGCGATCCCCGGCTCGCGCCGTTCGCCGACGCGATCGAGGAGTTCGGCGTCCGCCGAGACATCGAAGAGCACGGCAAGGACGTCAGGCTGACTGCCGACCTGCAGGACGACGTCGTCGACGTGGCCGATCTCGAGACGGCGCTCGAGGAGCGTGACGGACCGTTTCTTGTCTCCGGCGAGATCGAATCCGCGCTGTCGGTCCCGATGGTGATGGGGCAACACTCACACGCCAGAGCGAAGCCAGCCGACTCGACGCCGGTGCCGACGCTGACCAAACGAGGCGTGATCCACCACATCAACGCCGACGCGTTCGTCCTGCCGCGGAACATGCCTCAGCGTGATATCTACAGCAACGCCACGTTTGATCCGGAAGAGCGGCCGTTTCCCACCATAACCGCGAAGAACCACGACGGCCACCTCATCTCGCCGTTCCTCGTCGAATACTACGGCAACTCGGACGAGGCACCGATCGACGAGCCGCTTCCAACAGTCACGACGAAAGCCCGGCACGCGCTGATCGTCCCGGACCTCTTTCCATGGGGGCTCGACCTTCGGTACCGACTTCTCGAGCCGCCGGAGACGAAGCAGGCCCAGGGCTTCCCCCCGGACTACGAGATCGTCGGCGACACGAAGCGCTCGGTCCGGAAGCAAATTGGTAACGCAGTTCCGGTAAACCTCGCTGCAGCGCTGTGCAGGCACGTCTTGACCACCGAGATGCCAAGCCTCTCGACTTACGGGGCGGGGATCCAGCCCGATCGAGATGTGGAGGTCCCACAGTACGAGGAGGTGCTCGCCAGCGATGACTGAGCAGGCAGGTGAGGATGGACCAATTGTTTTCCTCGCCGTTACGACGAGCGGCGGGTATGGCAACGTGTATCATAGCGATTCAGGCTGTCGAGCCATCGCGAACGCACGGAGTGTGTCCGAGAAGCCGTTATCGCTTCTCGACGACGATGATTACCGCGAGTGCCAGGTTTGCCAAGGAACAGCATCTGACGGCGGGTGTCCGTCTCCAAACGCGACTCGCAAATTACTCGAGTCGCTAAACCCAGAGGACGTCGGCCTCAGTCCGCTCGGAGAGGTGGATTCCGATGTCTGAGGATGTGAAATACGTCGTTGGGAAAGCCCCTGCGCCGTCACTGTCGAACGCGGAAGTCAGGGTCCGCATCGCAGAGATCGTCGGCTGGGACTATCAGGTGCGACTCGACAGCCGAGACTCAACGTCGGATCACGCAGTCTACTTTCGCGCCGGCGATCTGGTTGCGATCCTCAACTGGCTGCGTTTTAGGACCGACGAGAATCCAGAGCCAGTCCAACACCGTCGATCGAAAGATGAGCTCGTCGACGAGCTGGGTGATCGGTGTGAATTCTATGCTCGGTCGACGCGCCTCGAGCGCGTGGAGCTGTCTGCAGTCCTGGACCGAGTAACCACTGTCAATGAGGGTGATCCGCAGTGACCGACCTTTCGCAGTTCGGTGGCGGGATCGATCGGCCCGAAATCGAGGATGAGGACGATAGTGACAGTGAAACCGACTCGAGCAACCGACCCTACGCGAACGTTCGCTGCCGCGGGATCACGACCGAAGGCCGTCGGTGCGCCGCGCCGGCGTCGAATATGTGGGGTGGCGAGAGTCTCTGCGGTGTCCACAGTGGTTCGAACTCGAGCGTCACGATCGACTCCGATCCAATCTCACTGATCGAGGCAACGTCACGGAAGCTGTTCATGAACCTCGGCGATCTCGACGTCGACGAGGAGCTCATCCGCGGAGCGATCCACAACATCCACGGCCTTGAGGAGCGACCGTTGCCGGTTTACGAGGCCGGGCTCTGGTTACCGGAACAATTTGCGAAGGCACGCCGGCTGATCATCCGAACGCCGACGTCCACGATCGACCCCCGGTTGGGCGGATCCAAATCTCGCCACCGTATCTTCTCCGCTGTTCGAGCGGGGCAGTGGGATCCAGATTACCTCGAGGGCGAGGGTCGGACTGCGAAGATCCGCAACGAGGAGTGCCTTCCTGGCGAGGATGGCACACCGCGGGTCGGCCTGAAGATCGCCGGCGAGGAGCAACGCTGGTTCCCCGTCGAGATCAATCGGGGTGATCAGCAGTGATTCCGTCAGACGTGACTATGCATTTTAAGTACCGTTACCAACAACAGAGACGACAGCAAGCACACGCACGAGAAAGCAAAACCAACACGCGCCGCTGGCGGGCGTTGGAACCAGGTGGTAGGATATCTGGTTCTTGTACGTTCCACCATATAAGCATACCGGACGAAGAGCGGTGCCCCTGTGAATTTCGTCCGGTCAACACCGCAGTGTACGCAAGAGAGAACCGTTTACACAGCCGTTTCGGCAGTTCGCATGAGGTGGGACGATGAGCGACGAGATCGTCACTGTCGGAAGCTACAGCGACGTTCTCGGTCACGATGATCTCTCATCGAAGGACGAACTCGCCGTCGTCGACGCGCTCAATTCAGCAACAGGCCAGGAACTCGTTGTCTGGATTCCGGGCTGGCTCGCTTCCGAGAAATCACTCGAGGCTGCCGGGAGCTCCGAACAGGTGTTCGTAGGGACGGTCGAGCGCGAGACAGAGAAGGCCTGGCAACTCGTCCAAGACGACAGGACCGACGACTGGATTCCAAAAAGCCAGGGCGTTGTTTTCGAGAGGGCACCGGATGCAACACTGACGACGCCACAGAATCGTCTTGACGAGTGGGGGGAGGCGGCATGACGACGGCCGGACTCTCACCCACGCTACAGGTGCCGGCAGCCACGATCGCGTCGATCGAGGTGACCGATCAGCCCGTCTCTGACCTATGGCGAGAATTGCTCAGTCACACCGACGTCGCCGATACGTTCGTCCACGCCGTTCGTGACTTCGCTCGTGGGAAGACCGTTCCCGAGCTGTATGATGCGCTCGAGGAGCAGTCAATTCCCCACTGGCTCCGGTCGCGCATTCGAGACGTCGCCCTCGGGAATCGTCGCGAAGCATGGCATCTCGTTGCCGATATCATTCCCGAACTTGGTCATGGTCGCTCGAGCGTCGACGATATACTCTCGACCGCTACGCTCTTCCGCGAACTCAACGGGGATGATGTTCCGACAGTCGCGTTCGTTGTCGGCAAGGAATTCAAAGACGAATCTCGTCGAAAGCGAAGCAAGATCTGCCGTCTGATCGCGACGCTTGCAAACGCGTTCGATGTTCGGTTCGTCGCGACGGGCGTTACACAGATCTTCGTCCGTGCACACCACCGCGACGAACTTCCAGGTGTTAACGACTGGCGTCGCACAGATAGTACTGATACACCGCTCGCTAAGGTCGTCGACGATGCGATCGAGACGCTGGATCCCGACACTCGCGAGATCAAACTTTTGCGAGAGCTCGAGGACCAGGATAGCGAAACGCTGTCGTACAACCAGTTGTACGGCATATTCTCCGAAGTCAACAAGCCGCGCGTCCGTCAAACGATCGCGGCCCTCGACGAGCTCGCACTCATCTCGAAGTTTGGTCCACAGTCGAATCGGAAAGTCGAACTACTCGAAGCTGGTCGAGGTGTTCTGGACCGTCTCGATGCCGAAATCGGCAGACAGCAGGAGCTCGATGAGAGCGTTAGAAAATCCGGAAAGTCTTCTCCCCAGTGCCGTGTAACCCCGCGTACGGGAGGGGAGGGAGAAGCCGGCCCCAAGCCGTACCAGGTTGACTGGATGAGCCGGTACAACCACGTTGCCGGGGTAGCCTGCGGCCACCCCGGAAGCGTGACCATTGCAAACGGCCCTGTACCGGCCGGAGACGGCCGAACGCATGAGGTGAGTTACGACCCGAACGAGGACCAAGCAGTAGTGGCTGTGCAAGCCGACGAGCCCCTGCCCTACGCGGTGAGTACGGCGGTGGCGTTAGCAACACCATGGTTTGTGGACGATGTTCTTCCACCGTCACGCATTCAGTCTATCGATGAACCGCCAGCAATCCTTCGGGATGCTCGCTGTATCGGTGAACTGTCCGATGAGGCGCTGGCGGATCCATTGGTCTTACGAGACAAACTGGTCGACTGGGGCCAACGGATCCAGGACTGGACGGTCGATCTCCGTCACGGCGAGTACGAGGATCGTGACTCGTTCCGGTCAATGATTATGCGGTCAGCCCACGGTTTGACTGGCTCGATCGTCCACCTTCTGGATGCGGCTGGTATCGATCTCATTCGAGAAGTGCGAGTTCCTAGCGGGGCCGACCGGGATGACCTCGAGGATCTCTCTGAGACAGTCGCCATATCGGCAGCCATTCAGTCGACGTATGACGGCGTCCACAACGGTTTTCGACAGCTGTACGAGGATCGTGGGAAGAAGCGAGCCTTCTCCTTTACTCCGACAGTCGATGCAACAGAACCGTTTGGATCACTCATCGGATCGTTCGTGTTTCGTGGATCAGATATTGGTCGATTGAAGGGAGAACTCGAAAAACGGCTTGAATCACCGCGAGATCTTCATGATGACGCCCCTGAGTTTGCGATTCCGATCCCGATTCGTGAGACGGGTCGGCCGGAGATCGCGGCAGTGGCGAACAAGATACTGCTGCCGAAGCGAATTCAACCAACTGAGGGTGCCGTGACGCTGTGCCACGCTCTCGTCCCGGATCCGTTCGCCGTATCTCGTGGACTCGAGCAGCTTGAGGGTGAAGATGAGCCACGGCAGATTCGTATTGATGAACTTCGGTATGCGCTGTCAACGCTCGACACAGAGTCGATACTTCCAGATCTTTCACCAACGGCATCGGCGATGGTCGAAGCCCTGTTGACAGCTGAGACGCGACTGTCGCAAACTGAACTGGCCGATCGGGCGGATGTCTCAGCCCGTTCCGTTCGAAATAACGTTGCGGAACTCGAGGCGGTCGGGCTCCTGGACTCGACTGACGGCTACCGATTGACGATGTCGTTCAGAACCCGGAAAGAACGCCGTTCCTCAGTGGTCCCGAATCTCGTCGACGGGACTGCAACGCTGATTGATACAGTCGATTCCCTGCTCGAACGGTCACTTCCACCGGATCGGTACGGTGATCCGGACGACCCACTTGGAAAGGCATTATGGTGGCCGCCGGATCCGTGGATCCTCGAGGGTAACGACGACCTGGGGGGTTGGTTCAGTGTTTCGGTTAGACTCGCCGCAGAGCAACCGGTCGAGAAGTCGGTCGTGACGATGGGGCCGACGATCGAGCAGCAGCCACTTCCGACGACCGGCAACTCGAACGAGGTAAATGCATGATCGGGATGGCAGCGCTTTACGGAGCTGGTGTCATCGCCGGTTCGCTCATCACAACGGCACTGTTCAAATTCCGACTCACGTCTCGAATGAACGTAACGGAATCCCTGGTCATTGAGACGATTGGTCAGTATGCCTACCTCCAGGCGACGATCGAGACCGTCGACGAAGAGACCGAGTCGGAAATCCAGCAGCGTGCGGAGGAAATAGCTGACGAGTACGATGTCGAGATCGCGGATGTTGGGGGTGTGATCGATGGCTAAGTACGAGCCCGACACGAGCCACTGGGATGAGGACGAAGAAAGCAACGAGTTCGAACTGCCGCGAACGCAGATCAAAACCCACGAAATCGAGGTCATCTACACGACCGATCCCGGTGAGACGAGAGGCTACGGCCGCGAGAAATACAGCGCGACGATCCGGTACGACGACGAAACAGGCGATCCGTTCGTTCTGTTCGTCGTCGAATATCGGTGGAAAGGGAACTACTGGCGTGACGTCACCGACTGGGACTGGCGCGATGTTCCCGAACCAGTCCGCAAGCAGATCGCCGCCGCACTCCCAGTCAGGTCTCCCGACGAACTGGACAGTGGGGCGCGCCTGATCGACGAGGGTGGCGAGTCCCGCTGGGAGAAGTACCACAAGCACCGGGTGGAGGAACTCAGTGGTGACGAGATGTGGGGCACGTCGTTCCTCCGAGATGCGCTCGACCCCCTCGAATCGGCCGCGGAAGCGTTCGACGACGGAAGCAAAGGCGAACGACTCTCTGAGAAACTCGTCACGCTTACGCAGAAGGTGATCCGGACAGTCGACGACCGATCGGATGCCGCGGAAGGAGGCGATCGCGATGACTGATCTCGAGACCTCGATTAGCACCGGTGACATCGTCGAGGACCTCGAGGGGACGTCCCCGAACGGGATCGTCGTCAACCGGCCACCGGTCCCGATCAAAGACTGGGAGATCTATGGAAAGGGCCCGGTGTCGGCACACAACCCGGAGTATCCGGAGGACGATCGCGTGATCATCGTGCTGTACGAGGACGTCCTCGAGGAGCACTACCCAGAGTACACGGGTGGTCGACCGATCCCGATGAAGCAATTGACCGCGGACGGTGCCAAACCGTACGCGTTCCCCGCAACCCGCCTCGAGACGATCGGCGAGCGTGAACCGATCGAGCTCTCACTCGACGCGATCAACCCGGCTTCGTTCCACGCTCGGAATTTCGACGCCGGGGGGAACCGAGACTACATCGACGCGATCGCGGTTCGGGGACGACCGAAACCGATCCCGCTGGTTCGAGACTGCGGCGAGCGCTACGAGATTCTCAATGGGCACAAGCGCGTGTGGGCCAGCTACGTCGCCGGTCTCGAGGAGATACCAGTGCACGTCAGCTACCTGAACGACTTCGCAGCAGCCCAGTACTGGGCGGAACGGCATCTCGAGGATTACGATCCCGACGAACAGCAGGTTGCACTGGACCGACTCCGGGATCGGTTCGGTGATCGAGCGCACGCGATCGAACGAGAGTACCTCTCGACGGGTGCAGATCCCGTTTCAAAGCAGGCTCGAGCAGACGGTGGTCACGATGAGTAAGCCCAACGCAGCGCACTCGATAGACTCAACGCAACTCTCTGAAGCCGCGATCCGTGCGTTCGAGAAAAACATCAAGACTCACTCGCTGCCAGTCGTCTCCCGGGCGGCGGTCGTAGGCGAACTCATTCACGCCGGGAGAACGCTCGAGAGAGCAAACCACGCTATCACAGTCGCCCATCGGTCTGGAGAAGTCGCACAGGTTCGGGCTGCCGACCGACTGTATCTGCTGGATCCGGAGAAAACGGATGACGATCTCGTAGAAAAGCTACGGGCGTATCTCGAGGCGACGGACGAGCCTGATGAAGGGCTCATTGGGGCAGTGAACGCACGGGTCCAAGAGCTTCGCAACGATGGAGGTGATTCGTGATGTCAAAGATTAATTCAAAAATTAGGCGCGTCCTGGAAGTGTTATTCCCACTTCGGCATACTTCCCAGCGCAGTCACCACAGAGAACGTCAACGGGATCTGGTCGAGACAATGTGGGATCGATACTTCCTACACCTTGTTGCTTTGCTGGAGGATACTGAATCGCAAAGTCAGCATTGTCATCATCACATAAGACACACCCTGAATTCCCTGCAACAGATCGACCTACCAGAGTCTGAGAACAATCTCTGCAAATCTCACCAACTCTTTCCTTTTTTGGCACAACAAGGGTTTTCCCGTCGATTGCAGGTTGCGGACAGAACAAGCATTCATTCATACCACGATGTCGACCTAACAACACAAAACGATTTTGGGGCCGACACTGGACCCGGAAATTTCCTGGCCGTTAAAAACAGATCGACAACGGGGTGTCGACGATGAGTGGGTCGATCGAGGAACTTCCACCGAGTGCAAAACTCGTCTACAAGGTCCTCGAGTACGCTGAACATCCCCTAACACAGGATGAGATCGCCGACGAGACTCGTCTCTCACGGTCGACACTACAGTACGCCCTGGATCGTCTCGAAAAAGTCGACGCAATTCAGTCAGATCACGACCTTCAGGATCTCAGAAAGAAAGTATACAAAACTGATAAGTGATAATATTCATCGCTAACTATCGCCTTATTACATAATAAACAGAATGTGGTAGGTAACCAGCCGGCGTTGGCAGCGCCGGTCCCTCACAGATACTTCTCAACCATGTCCGCAACATCAACCTCAAGCGACAGGTATGAGTGCGACCACTGTGGCGACTACGCACCGAGCTACACGTTTTTCGATGCGGCGATGTGCTCGGAGTCCTGTCGCCGGGCAGCGGATGCGGAGTCGATCCTCAACACCCTCACGCACGACCACACGACGTGTGGAACGTGTTTCCGCCGGCTGAAAGTGATCGAGAAGCCGCCAGAACGAGCCCCATCGGCAGCGATCGGCTTCCAGTTCCGGACGGAGAACGCGACATGGGGGGAGAAACGCCGGCCGACTGGTCCGAAGAACGACGAGCCGGAGCTCCCATCGCTAACGCAGCAGGTCTACGCGTACGAGGTCCAGGACGATGACAACGACGAGCTTCGGGAGTACTACCCGGGCCGTCGGTACGATCGTGCGAATGAACCCGAGCCGACGCCGAAAGCGAACGAACCGGTCCGGACGGGAACCGTTTGCGACGTCTGCGGGAACACGGAACATAACGTCCCGGATCCCCATCTCCGGTCGAACTGCTCGACGATGTTGGTGGGCCACTTCTTCACGGAGCGCGTTCGCGAACTCGACAAGACGATCGACGAACAGCAGTTCTGGTCCACCTACTCGGAAGCCGACCGGACGATACGCGATGCCCTCGAGGCCGCAGTGATCATCTGATGATGCGCTCATTCGAGGGGAGCCCGATCGACGCCCGCTACCAGCACATCTCCGAACGCCCGTCGCTCGAGGACGAGGCGGACGACGTCGTCTACGCAACGGACCCGGCACCTGGAGGCGAGGAACGGTCGGAAAACGTCCCGGTCCCTGATGACCCAGCTGACGAACCGGAACCTGACCGACCAGTCGTGAAAGGCCAGACAACACTCCAGGAGTGGTCGAGCCTGTAACGCCTGGGCTCTGTTCCCGATCCCGATGACGGCCGCTGCCTCAGAGTTAGACGCTCACTATTCCCGAGAGGTACGCTCGAGGGTTCTCCACGGTTGACTCCGACTCTCGCAGACACCACCCCTCTTCCCCCAATCCTCAACCTCTACCCCCATTTCGAAGTAAGCCCGTGTAATGGTAGGCCGATCAGGCCAGGGTTCGACTCCCTCGAGGGCTGTTCCGATGACGTCGGCGTCCGGCAGTAGGCAGCTGCCGTAGATCGTGTGTTGCGATCGGCACTCGTGTGGCGCTCGAGTCCCGTCGACAGAGGTATGCGGGGGGCTGAAAGATGCCCAGAGTACCTCTCGTCGTGTCTCGAGGGCTGGAAAAGTGCATCTGTACGCAAATGCGTATCGGCGTTATCGTGATTGAAGTCGTCTAATCGAACACCACCATATCGTAACGACATCGGTGCGCCACGTGCACGACGAGTCCGCGGTGAGGGATCGGCCGACGACCAACCGAGGGACAACTTCGGCGTTGTCGGCTCGAACGAGAGCCCGAGCGAAAGCGAGGAACACTCTCGAGCGACCTGCGGCCGCGAAACACAACCATCAGCCAGCCCGTTCCTGTTCCAATATTTGAGTCGGTAGCTCAGCCAGGTCAGAGCTGCGGGTTCCAGACCCGCCGGTCGGGGGTTCAAATCCTTCCTGACTCACTCGCGGAGCGATTTTATGATCGACACAGTAACAGACAACATATACGCGATCGTCACGGCCGCGATCGTCATGATCGGTATCGCCCGGGCCTACTACGGACCGGAGTTCAACGAGGTCCCGTGGCAACCGCTCCGACGGGTGTTCATCCCGTTGGCTCACACGATCGCGAAGCGCTCGCTCGGCGAGGACTTCTACGCGGCGTACGAGGTAAGCCCGGCAGAGCACGTCTCGACACTCAACATCAAACCTGAGGTCGTTATCAAAGACCTCGAGGAAGCAGGCTACGTCGTCGAACCACTCGCTGGCCTCAAAACGGACTGGAACGGAAACACGGAGGTCGCCTCGTACGCACGGCATCGAGGATCGAAACCGTTCCCTGGCGCTCCGGAATGGCTTCGCCGACGGCAGGTTCACGTAACGCTATTCCCGGCGCCGAGTGGCGGGACGATCGTGACAGCCCATGAGGAATACAATTCGTGGAGACCCGACCTCGCTGAACAGCACTACCGTGGTGTGACTCAGGACATCCAGAAGGGGCGACTACTCGCAGCGTCGGATCTTGGCATCGCCATCGAATCCCCACCAGAGCCATGAATGAGCTTCAAGAGTCGCATTCGGCCGCTTGCAGGCTTCGCAGCAGTTCTTACACTGCTGGCCCTGATGGTAGCCGACACGGTCCATCCCGAGATAACGCTCACACTCGAGAACAAGGTGCTGCTGGTCAGCCTGATCTCGGCGCTTCTCGGCGTCGACATCGCACTGGATCAGCTGCCGGTCACGATCGGGAGGAGCCAGAGTCAGCGCCAAAGCGAGGGTCGTAACGGAGGGGATGGGGATGATTGATACACAACTCGTCGATACGCTGGGAGCGTTCGCCGGTGTCATCTGGATGTCTGCTGCGTTGTACTTCCAGTTCTGGCGGCGTGATCACGTCCATCCGGCGCTGGTTTCGAGTCTATTCCTGATCGGCGTCGCCCTGATGATGGCTTCGTCGGCCCTGGTCCTTACCGGGAGTCCGGCGACGATCGTCCTCCTGGGGCTCATCGGCAACGGGCTATTCGCTGCCCTCGGGATCGCCGTCTGGTGGGGCCTCGAGCGAAACACGCCGACCTGCGAAGTACCTGCCTGACCATGTGGACCTGCTCACTCGAGCTCGTCGACGACTGCGAACAGCGGGGGATGTTCTCGGCGCCGGACGAGTACCGAGGTGAACCGACGTGCAGACAGTGCATCGACGCCATCGGGCCTGCAGCGGGACAGGGCTACGACGACTTCCCGGCGACGACGTCTTTCCAAATCACGGACTGAGAGATGGCCAGAACTGATCTCGAGCGCGGCAAAGACGTCGTCGTGTTCGAGTACGAGGGCTTGTACATGCTGTACGACGGAACTCCAGGGGGTTGGATCCGATCCCGGCCGCCGATACAGCTGAAATACTGGCGATAACTTTCCATGACCTACCACTATGAGTGCGACGGCTTCTGCGAGCCGCAGACCATCTATCGGACCCGCCCAGCCCTTACTGCCGAATTTAATGAGCAGTTTTTCGAGTCGACGCGGATCGGTGGGCAGCTCGCAGAGCACGAGTTCGAGGTCGGCGACCTGATCACGCTCTGTCCGGAGTGTACTCGACGGCTTCTAATCGACTTTCCATGACCGATTCGAGGGATCGCCACCGCGAACGCGTCCATCTCGAACGCGCCGGTCGACGGTGTCCCACCTGCGGCCGCACCTTCGACACTGCTGATCGCGTCGACGTCCATCACCGTGACCAGGACGAACGGAACGGTCATCCGGCGAACCTCCGGAAGCGCTGCAAGAAGTGCCACCTCGAGGGCGAGCACGATCGCCCCGACGACGTCGACTCGCCGAAGATTCCCAACGGCATCTCTCGACGAGGACCTCGCGGCGTGAGCCAGAGCGGCCCGCCCCGATGAACACGCCATGACAGACCCTGCGCTGACGAACACGCCATGACAGACCACGATCTCGAGATTGCTCCCGAGGCCCCGACCGACGCGGAGGGCCACCCGGTCCATCCGGACTCGGACAAGAGCCACCGGATCTGTGCTGCCCAGAAATCGGAGCGAACGACGCCCACGGAACACGGCCGGGAGCGGGACGACGTGCCGTACTGCACGCTCGCCGCCGGCTGGGGTGTCGACGAGAAGAGCGAGGGGACCTGCAGCCACCATCTCGGCGCCGTCGACAACCGTGGCGAGAATAACGGCAACTACGAGCACGGTGCCTACTCCGAATTCCAGGATTTCATGAAAGAATCAACGCTGTCGGAAAAGGAGCAGGCGGCTATGGAGGCGCTTGACCTCGAGGACCACGGGCAGGACTTCGCTGCAGACGTTGTCCGACAAGCGTATCTCAAGTACCTCAGGACTCATGACGACCGATTCCTCCGTGAGGCCCGTCAGTGGGCCAGCGAATTCGGCGTGATCGAGAAGCCAGCGGACAAGCTGGAGGCGACGGTCGATGCGAACGTCGACCAAACGACGACGCAGGAACTCGGCGAGGAAGAGAAAGAGATCGCTCGAGAGCTCATCCGGCAGCAACAGAAGCAGTCTGCAGCTGGTGGTGACGATGAGTAGCGCGATCCAGACTGACGACGTCGATGCCGGCGCCGAGCAACTCCTCGAGATCGTCTCCGATCCCGAGATCAAACGCGATCTCCTGAACCCGTTTGAGACGGGCGACTGGATCACGTACGCCAACGAGCTGACTCGGAACTACATGGCCGAGGAGATGGAGGAAGACGAGTACCACCTCCTTGGCGACCACCATGAACGCTGGCTGAAAGCGTTCGACGGCGGCGACCGCGTCCTGCTGTGCCACCGCGACGGGCTGAAGACGACGATTACGCTGGCCTACCTCATCGCCTCGCTCGAGTACAAGGATGGCTTTCGGGCGATCTGGGCGATGAACAACCAGGGCTCGGTGAAGAAGAAAGCCGACACCGAGTTCTGGAAGATGGTCGAGCGGAACCCGTGGCTCACAAACCTGAACGGGCCGCGGAAGAAGGACACGATCGAGGCGAAGGAGTGGGCCCACGGCTCGGTCATGAACTCAGGCTGGCTCTTCGGCGGGATCGAGGGCGACCGCGCCCACCTGCTCGTCCTGGACGACATCATCAAGGAGAAGGGCGACGGGGATACCGAGGACGTCCTAGACTGGATCCAGGCAGTGTCGGTCCCGATGGTCAAGGAGGGCGGACGCACGGTGATGATCGGCACCCGGAAACGGCCCGACGATATCTACAACGACTACCGAGCCCTCGAGGGCTACGAGTTCGACGAGTATCCCGCAGTGCTGGACTACTGGGATCAGCAGTTCGGCGCCGATGATGACTGGGAAGATCGTCGGCCCGATGAGGAGCTCTACACCGAAGTCGAAAACCCGTGGAACGAGGGAGAAACGCTCCAGGTCCTCTGGCCGGAGGCTCGAGGCCCCCAGTGGCTCGCCAACAAACGGTCGCAGATGGCCGACCATCGGTTCTGGCGCGAGTACTGCCTCGTCATCATGGGCTCGAGCGGAAACCTGATTGATGCCACGGACGTCCGAAAGCCAGCCGAAGAGGGCGGCTGCTCGATCTCGGATCGTGACCCACCGCCGAAGTATCGCGCCGGACCTGGCGAGGCGATCATCCTGGGCCACGACCCGGCGAACTCGCCGACAGGAGACGATGCTGCCTTCTCGGTATGGCTACTGCAGCGCGACGGTCGACGTCGCCTCCTGGACGCTCACGCCGAGGCTGGCATGAAGCCCAGCGAGGTCAAGAACCAGCTCCTCGAGTTCGACCGTCGGTACGACCCGGCGCTGATCGTGATCGAGGATAACGGCATGCAGTCGTACGTGGCCGAGGACGCGATCGAGTTCGACGCCCAGCTGGCCGCGAAGGTGACTGGACTGACGACGTCCGGCCAAAAACACAGCTGGGAGAACGGAATCCCGCGGATCCGGACGCTCGTCGATAACGGTTACATCCTCTTCCACCGAGGGCACCGGCCGACCGAGGATTTCATCACGGCGATGCAGTCACTCGAGCGTCGCGATGGGAAGCTCCACGGCCACACGCCGGACCTGATCGCCTCGTGGTACATGGCTGAGAAAGGCTTCCGCCGGCTCGAGTCGATGGGCGCCCTCGATGGCGTCGACAATCGCGATGGCGGCGAGGAAGGTGAGGACGGCGATGGCGGCAGTGGCGTGAGTTACCTCTAACATGATAGACACAACCACCGAAAATGCGGCTCGTAGAGCTCTACGGAAGTTCATCACCTGCCCCCTGTGCGGCAACGTTGATGCAGAAGTGGAGATACAGGCCGATCCCTCGGAGGATCCGCAGTATCTGCAAGAAGTCCCGGAGATTCGGGCCGTCTGTGATGAGTGTGGCGTTAAAACTGGGTGGGTTCGAATATGAGTGACTCAGACAGCGATCCTACTGAGGAACAGACGTCCGAAGTATCGCTCTCAGTCTCGACACTCGGTAACGGGAAGACGATGTCGAAGGCCCGCGAGACGACGCAACTCGACGAGCGTCGCATCGCGATCGACGCTGGCCTCGGGATCCAGCCGCCGTACAACCCGGAGACGCTGGCTACTCCTTCACGAAATTGCCGTGCTCATCCCTTGCGATGGCGTCCACCGTTTCCTTCCCGTGGTGTGATAGATGCTCCTCGATGGGAAGCACTTCGAGGTTCTCAGACCGGTCGTCAATGGGGTGGCTGTTCTTGTGGTGAACGTGCGTCGAGTCGTCGAAGACATCGTCTGCAGCGTTGTCGAGGAGAGCAACCAACTGCGACAATAGGAACGTCCGCTCCTCGCCGTACTCGACGAACTGGAACCAAATCCGGCCGCTCGAAATCGCCTTGGTCAGGTTCGACGCATACCGTGTGCGAATTCCTTCGGCCGAGGACCGCGTCTCGATGCCGTGTTTCTCCAACATCCACCAGATGCCTGGCTGCTCAACATCTTCCCAGCGTTCGGCTATCTGGAACGTCGATAACTTCTCCTCGTGATACAACCGCTCCAGAAGTTCAGGATCGTCCCAGGGAAGATTCCCACACCCGGTCCGGTGGCCCGCATACGACTTTACGTTATCAAACTCCCTACCACAATCTTCACAGACTCTTTCGGCCATGTATAACACTCTATCCACAGAATAATAAAACTCAGGGATTCAATGTGACGCACACACAGGAGGTACTTCGATGAGCGACGATAGTAGCGAGGTCAGTCTGAGCGTTTCCACGCTTGGGAACGAGCCTCCGCAGAATAAGGCAGCTGAAACGACGCAACTCGACGAGCGCCGAATCGCGATCGACGCCGGCCTCGGGATCCAACCGCCCTACGATCCTGCTGTCTTAGGATCATTTCTGGAATTAAACGAGACCCACCAGGCATGCATCCGAAAGAAGTCCCGGTACGAGGTCGGATACGGCTTCAAGATCGTCCAACACCCCCAAGCCGACGACCCTGATCCGGACGGGGATGCCCACGACGCCGTCGAGACTTTCTGGCACGGCGCCACCTCGAGCTGGCAGATCGGGCCCGAAGGCACGGCCGCCTCAACTCCCGAAGAGGTCCTCGAACTCGGCCGGCAGGACTATCACGGGATCGGCTGGGCTGCACTCGAGATCCTCGTCGAGGGCGACGGCACACCGATCGGGCTGGCCCACGTTCCGGCGACGACGGTCCGCGTCCGGAAGTCATCCAGCACAGTCAGAACCGAAGATGGCGAGGAACAGGAGGTCATCGAGAAAGGGCACGGCTATCTCCAGGTTCGACAGGGCCGCCGTCGGTACTTCGGTGAAGCCGGCGATCGCTACGGTGACGACAAGATCTTCGTCGACAAGGAGACCGGCGAGACTGCTTCGAGCGCCAGCGAACTCAAGAACGATCCCGCGAACGAACTCATCTACATCCCGAACCCGTCGCCACTTTCGCTGTACTACGGCATCCCCGACTGGGTCGCTGCTATGCAGACGATGGGCGCTGACCAGGCGGCGAAGGAGTGGAATCACGACGTCTTCGACCATCACGGCATCCCGTACTACGTCGTCAAGGTCACCGGCGGAACGCTCACGGAGGACTCGAAGGACGAACTCCGGAATCTGATGGACAACCTCAAAGGTACACGCTACAGGACGGCGATCCTCGAGGTCGAAGAGTTCGAGCAGAAAACCGACCTGGAGGGAGAGGACGGAAACGACATCGAGATCGAGCTGGTCCCAGTCGGTTCTCGCGAGGATCTCGATATGGAATTCCAGGCTTTTCGGGAGCGCAACGAACACGAGATCGCGAAGGTCCACGAGGTCCCGCCGATCCTGATCAACGTCACCGACACCTCGAACCGGTCGAACTCGAAAGAGCAGGTCCGCGAATTTGCCGAGGACGTCATCGCTCCCGAGCAAAAGAAGTTCGAAGCCCGACTCTACAAGATCCTTCACCAGACCGCCCTTGGCGTCGACGACTGGACGATCCAGTTCGAGCTCAGGGGAGCTGATCGGCCAGAGAAAAACGCTCGAGTGGCCCGCAACCGCGTCGCCGCTGCTGGCCGGGCAGTTACCGTCGACGAAGCCCGCGAGGCCGCTGGCTGGGATCCGCTGCCCGACGATCACCCTGTCGACGGCGATACGCTACTCACTGATCTCGACGGTGGCTCTACCGAGCAGCCTGATCGGCCGCCATCGCTCGAGGAGCAACTCCCTCCGGAAGAAAACAAGATCGGGGAACGTGACTGGGCCGACGTCGAGGCTGATCTGGTTGACAAAGATCCGATTGAGCAAACACAGTTCAACAGCTCAAACCTGGATGAGGGACTGTACGACTTTGGCGAGCGAGAACTGTATCTCTCGTTCAAACGCGAGGACGGACAGAACTCTCTATACGCCTACGTCGATGTCCCGGCTTCGACTTGGTCGTCACTCGTCAACGCCGGCAGTCACGGATCCTATCACTATGAGAATATACGCCTCAGTTATCCGTATATCGAAGTGACGAACTTCCATTCGAGGCTGCCAGAGGGTCCGATGCCGGACTCGGACGAAATGCCAGATGACATTCCTGGGGGGATATAGATGGGGATCGTCAAGAACATCAAGTCCGCGCTGTTCCAGCAGCCGACGATCGATCTCCAGTCGTTTCTCATCAACAAGGGTCGCGGCTTCACGGTCTCGAACCGGCACACCGCTGGCCTCGGAAACGGCGAGAGTATCTACCTATTCGTCAACAACCCCGCCGGGAGCGGCTACGACTATGACATCGTCCTCCTGCCGCGGGCGAGTGGCCGGGCAGAGATCGACGTCTCGTTCAACGCCGACGCAGGCGACACGGGCGAGGCAGTGACGGCCCACAACCTACAGTCGGGGTCGCCGCGGACGTTCAGCGGCTCCGTCGAGCGGAGTACGACCGGTGATACGGGGACGCTTCCTTCTCACGGGACGACGTTCCTGGAGGACTTCGTCCCCGGGAGCGGGATGGGGACGAACGTGGCAGCCCAGATCGTCGACTCGATTGCGTTCACCGTCGACGAAGGTGAAAACAAATTGCTCGAGCTGCGGAACGCCTCGGGCGGCAACGTCGACTGGATCGGCATGAACGTCGTCATCTTCGAGGTGGACGGCACGTACAAGCAACACCGCTGATCCTCCGCGACCTGCCGATGACCCAGGAAGCACCCGACTCCCCTGGACAGAAGGCTTGACCGGGAGATTCTGACCATGACCAACAAAAACCAAGAGCGCGGCGAGAAGCGTGGCGTCCTCTCTACCGGTCGAGCCCGGAAACTCCAGGACGCCGACGCGGACGCCGCCGACGAAGATGAACAGGAGGACTGACGCATGCCTCCGGTAACGAAGGCAGGCGGCGAGCAGTTCCGAAAGGACGTCGAGTTCGTCACGAAGGACGACGACGAACAGATCGCCGCCGGTATCGTGATGGTCCCCGACAAGGCGGACCTCCAGAACGACTTCGCCCGCGAGGAGACCATCCGCGGGTTCGCCAACCAGTTCGAGGCGTTCGTCGATGCCGGCGAGGCAGGCGGCGGCATCATGCATGCCGTCTTCCCCGACGGATGGATGGAACTCGAGCGAAACGAGGTCCTCGACGAGTCCGAAGAGATCGGCGGGCAGACCGTTGATGCCGGTGCGTGGGTCCAGGAGTGGCGTATCAACGAGGGCGCGCTCTGGGAGCTCATCGCTGACGGCATCCTCGAGGGCTACTCGATCGGGGCTATCCAAGTCGACTGGAACGGCCCGTACGAGACAGACGAAGTCGACGACGTCGCGATCCCCGACGATCTCGGCGAGGACGCCCTCGTCTGGGAGCTCACCGACGGGATGATCCGCGAGGTCTCGGCCGTCGACATCCCGGCGGTCCCCGATGCCCAGATCCTCGAGACGAAAGCCGACGCGGAGAAGCGCCTCGGCGACTACCTCGGCGATCCCGACGGCTTCCTCGAGGAGGCCCAGCAGCGCGGTCACTCCGAATCGGAGGCCGAACGGCTCTGGGACGTCCTCAACGAGGCGGTCGCCGTCGACGGCTCGGCCGAGCCAGGCGAGAAGAGCATCTTCCACCGTATCGGCAAGGCCGCGGTGGACACGTTCCTCGGCGCCGACGACGGTGCGAGCGTCGCCGAGACGCCCAACGAAGACCCACGGAAGGACCGCGGCACGGAGACCGCCAAGGAGGGACGTACCCTCTCGACGTCGAACCGGCACTCGTTGTACGCGACGATCGATGCCTCGCTGGACATCCTCCAGGACGCCGGCGTCGATCACGGCATGACGCGCTTCACCGATCGCGAAGACACGACGTTCGATCTCTCCGAGCACAGCGCCCGGACGTGGTCGACTCCCGACGAGGACGACGAAGACGAGGACGAGGAGGAAGAGGAAGCGGACGACAAGCACGCCACCGGCGGCGACACGCCGAACGACTCAGACACTATTGACATGACTGACAAAAACGAAGATGATCCGATGGCCGACGCCCCTGACTGGGCGAAGGCCCTCAATGACCGTATCGACGACCTCGAGAGCAACAAAGACGCCGACACCGGCGACGCTGACGATCCGATGGCTGACGCCCCCAAGTGGGCGAAGAGCCTCGACGAACGCGTCAACGAGATCGAGGAAAAGGCCATCGACGACAGCGAAGACAAGGAGAAGCCCGAGTGGGCGAAGAACCTCGAGGCGCGTATCGACGAGATTTCGAAACAGACCGGTACCGACACGCAGCAGATCGGGAAGGTCGAAAACGAGGAGAACGAGAAGGGCAGCGGCTTCACGCTGGACCCGCGGAAGGCACGAGGTAACTAACGATGAGCATTCACTCTACCCGAACGCAGAACGAAAAGGCACTCGAGAAACTCGACACCACGGACATGGCCGGCGGCGTCCTGCCGCGTGACCTGTTCGAGGAGTGGTACCAGAAGGTCGTCGACTCGGCGACCATGCTCGAGGGGGCCCGCACGGAGGATCTCCCGCGACCGCAGATGGACCTCCCGCGTATCAGCGTCGGCGAGCGCATGCGTCGCGCCTCCGCAGAAAATGATGGCGACTCCGGCTCGGGCGAGGTCAACACCGACGCCGTGAGCCTGGACGTCGAGAAGGGAACACTCTCGTACGATCTTTCTCGAGAGTCCGTCGACGACACGCTCGACAACGTCGACGAGATCGTCCTGGACATGCTGGCTCGCCAGTTTGCCGTCGACACTCAGGACCTCGGGATCAACGGCGACGAGTCCAGCGGAGACGCGTTCATCAACCAGAACGACGGCTGGCTGAAGATCCTATCGAACTCGTCGGATACAGCCACTTACGACCACACCGACGGAAACGGCAACGCCCAGCCGGTCGACACGTCGCTGTTCGACCAGTCGATCCAGGCGATGCCGAACAAGTACCTCCGGTCGGACCGGTTCGAGCCTGTGTTCTACATGAACGAGAACAAGGTCCAGCAGTACCGGATGGCGCTGACCGAGCGCGAGGACCCGCTGGGATCGGCCGTGATCTTCGGCGACGAGGACATCACGCCGTTCTCGTATGACGTCGTCGGCGTCGCTGCGTGGCCGGAAGACACGGCAGTGTTCACGCACCCGCAGAACTTCGTCTACGGTCTCTACGACGAGGTCGAGATCCGCGTCCTCACGAACACGGACAAGGTCGCCGAGAACGACCTCTTCGCTCGCTACTTCATGCGCGTTCGCGACGACTTCGCGATCGAGGACGAAGAGGCGGCAGTCCACGTCACGGGCATCCAGACCTAAGGAGGACCGTAGATGACAACCACTAACGAGAAGATTCGCCGACGGTACGAGGACGGTGAGTCGCTCAACGATGGCGCACCCGGAAACGTCACGACCGATGCGCCTGCCAACGCGGCGGATACGGTCGTCGGCGAGGACACGGACGTCCACGTCGTCACCGCCGACGGGACCAACACGGTCGATCTCTCGAACGCAGAAACGGAAGGTCGTGAGGTCACCGTCGTCCACAAGGGCGGCGCCAACACACCGACGCTGTCGTTTGCCGACGCGGACTTCGTCGGGACTGGACCATCGAACATGACGGCAGCAGGTGCAACGGCGACCGTCCGCAACATCGACGGCACGGCTTCGGGCTGGGTCGTCGTCGCCACCGGGAGTGCCTAACGATGCCTCGAGTACGCTACACAGCTGACGGAGGACGGTATCGCACCGGCGGTGTGACCTTCGAGCCCGGAGATGAGGGCGACGTCGCTCCTGGCCTGGCCGACCATCTCGTCGAGAACGTCGGAGACTTCGAGTACGTCGACGACGGCCCCGAAGACGACGTCGAAGAGGAGAACGCAGGAGACGATGCAGAAGGCGACGAGAGCGAGGACTCGGCCGACGATGACGGTGCCGAGACGAAGAACTCGGTCGTCACTGCGCCTGAAGAATTCACCATCGATGACATCGAAGCCGAACTCGAGACTGGCGACTGGGATGACCATCTCGAGACGCTTCGCGAGAACGAGGAAGCGGGCAAGGATCGCGCTGGTGTCTACGACGCGATCGGCGTCCGTCGTGCCGAGATCGAGGGGTAACCCATGCCCGCATGGAACGCCAGCACCACCATCGCGGACTCGAAGACATTCGCCGCTGCGGAGACGGCGACCGCCTCGATCGACGGCTATCACACACCGGCGATCTGTGTCGATCTCGAGAACCTCGAAGGGAACGCTGACGACACACTGACGATCGAGATTGTGGGCGACGTCGGCACCTACGAAGTGGATAGCCGGACGCTCTCGGAGACCGGAACCTACATCGTCGACGTCCCGCAGGCCGACATGATGCGCCTGACCAGTACGAACGGGACAACGATCAGTGCCGAAGCGCGGAACAACCCGCGGTGATCTAAATGGCCACAGGGTACTGTACGCTCGAGGACGTCCGGCGGGCGCTCCGGAAAGCTCAGTTGCCGGGGGACGTCTCCCAAGACAAGCAGATCGCCGTCGACGCGATCGCCGCGGAGACCGAACCGCTCGAGAAGTCGTTGAAGCGCCACTGGTACGCCCCCACCGGTTCCGACATCCTGAGCGAGGCGACCGACATCGACATCCCCACTGAGCCAAAGTCAAGGGACGATGAGGAGGACATCCCTACTGGTGGGGCCCACCTCGTCGGCGAGCCAGCCACTCCGAAAACGTGGCAGGATGACTATACTCGGATCGAACTCGCTCGTCGTGATGCCGAGTCGACCACCGAGCTCCTCGTTCGAGATAGCGATGGTGGGTACACCGATTGGGTGGCAAGCAACGACTACGACGGTGGCCCGTGGCCTGGTGCACTCGGACAGGATTACGTCCTGCGAGTGAACAACGGCGGGTGGACGCATCTGTACCTGGACACGACGAACTTCCTCAAAGAAGACGCTGACGAGGATGACGAGTACTACCTCGACTCGTTTTCGAACGCAGTCTACGTCACCTTCGACTACGGCCACGAAGGGATCCCGCGGAACGTCCGCCGGGCTGTTGCGTTGCGTGCCGGCGCCGAGCTCGTTGAGGAGGCCGTGATTTCAATCCCAGAAAACGCGACGCTCTACAACGTCGAGACCAAGGCCGACGAGATGCGCACGAAGGCCAACGAACTCCTCGAGGTGTATCTCTGATGGAATATTGTACGTTCCTCTTTGTTCTCTCAGCCACGTTCGCCTTCGCGGCGTTCGTGGCTCTCCTGACGTCCAGAGAACGAGAGGTGAAGGCTCGAGTTGCGGAGACGTACGATGAAGACCCTCGGGGAGAGACGCCCGATCTCGGCGAGTATGATGCACACGAATCCTGGAGGGTCTAACTGATGGCAACACTTGAGAGTGGCTTCACCTCGAAACTCGAGCAGGCCGTCCTGGACGACGTCGAGCAGAAGGCCAGAGACGATATCGGCCCGCGGCTGATCGAGGTCGCCAAGGAGAACTGGCAGGCGTACGCCTCGCGCCACGACTACGATATAGATCACATCTGGGAGGACGTCGAGGGCCCGATTGTCGAGCGAGACGGTGACAGCGTCTCGATCCGTATTGAGTGGCCCGGCCTTACGGCCCTGTTCGAGTGGGGCGTTGATCCCCACACGATCGAGGGGAATCCGATGCTCCACTTCTACTGGGAGGAAATCGGCCAGTGGGTCAAAACGGAGAGCGTTAACTGGGGAAGTGAGACGGGCGGCATCCCGGAGTCGCGGGCGATCCGCGACGCGCTCGACCAACTCGAGGGGGAGCTGTAGATGGCTGTCCAGGACGAAGTCACGTGGGTCCTCGAGACGATCAAAACGAACTGGCCTGGCGACTGGCCAGCCGACCAGGACGGGACCGAGCGTTTGTACCGAGTCAACCGCGACGAGCCGAAGGTTCTCGAGACGGGAGAACGGACCAAAGGGGTCGAGTTCACGAGGGCATCCGCGCTCGGTGCCTCGCTGGGCTCTCGGATCCCCGAGGTCGCCGGCCCGGACAACCGCCGGCGCGTCACAACAATCGTCGACTGTCGGCTCAAGGGGCTGACGTCGCAGGATGGCGAGTGGGGCCACGTCGACTCGAGTACCAACGCCAAGCAACTCGCCCTTTACGCACAGAACGCGATCCAGCAGGAACTCTCCTACCCGACGGTCGACCCCGACGCCGATCCGATCGGTCGCGTGGCTTATCACACAGTGACCGTCGGCGAGCCGACTGACCGCAGCCAGGAGTGGCAGGATGAGTTCTTCTGGACGTGGACGGCCGAACTCACCGGCTACGAAACAATCTAAACCATGATACGACACACGCACACTGACGGAGGGATAGTATGACGGGCGCCGGATCGGCAACCGTCGCGTACGCACTCGAGCAGTCCTACATGGGCTCGCTCGTCGATAGCGATAGTGACGGTAGCCCGGACTGGATCCAGCCCGGGATGGACATCACGGTCGGCGATCTCACGGTCGAGCAGGCGCTCGAGCGCAGTCGCCACCCGGACGACCCGACGCCGGCAGGCTCTCGCGAGGGCAACTTCGAGGGCGCGCTGTCGGTGTCGTTTTCGATGACCGACGACAACTTCCATGACCTCATCTTCGCCGACGGTGGGACGGCGCTGCCGACTTCGCCGATGCGCGCACCGTCGTCGACGTGGTACTGCGCGGCCGAGATGCCCGACGGGACGACCGAGACGCGGACACCGACCGGCGCGATCGTTCCGGACGCGACGATCAGCTACGAACAGGGTAGCGATATCACGGTCGAACTGACGCTGCTGTACGGCGACGAGCCGAGTGATGTAACAGCCCCCAGCACCGTCCAGAAGCCGTCCGATGCAGACGTCTTCTCGTGGCATGGCGCGACCTTCAAGGTCGACACACTCAACCAGCCTCTCATGCAGTCGACGACGCTCTCGCTGTCTGGGCTGGCACGGTTCCGGCGCGGTCAGGATCGCCACCCGTATGACGCTGTCGTCGACGCGATAGAGCCGTCATTCTCGACGGACGCTACCTTCACGGAGCGCGACCAGCTCGCTGCAGCAGTCGACAACTCCCGAGATGGGCCCGTCGGCAAGGTTCCGGCGACCCTCTCGTTCGCGAACGGCCAGGGAACGACGATCGAGTACAGTCTGACGGATTGCCAGCCGGCGTCATACTCGTGGGCTGATCTCGTCGCTGCGAACGCTGATCTGTCGGAACCCATCGACTACCACGTTACGGATGTGTCGGCGACGACGACCACTGCCTAACCCATGCTCACAACCGAAACCTACGAACTCGGCGCCGAGTTCGAGAAGCTGAATGATCGTATCGATGAGCTCGACGAGAGCCTCAAGGAGTTGGAAGAAGGGACGGACGAGTACACGGCGACCGAAAGCCGCCGCGATCGGCTCCGGTACTTCCGGAACGGCCTTGAGTGGCAGCGTGACGAAGAGGAGTGGGGTGCCGACACCGAGATCGAACTCGGTGCGATGACCGCAGGTGAGCGGGCGATGATGTATCGTGAAATTCCCGAGGTTGCGGACGAAGACGAGCGAACCCTCTGGTTCACCGCCGCCAGCACGGCCAACGCACCGTACGGCGGCTCCGACGAGGAGCTCAAAGAGACGTTCTCGTCCCTTGCTAACTGTCATCCGGCGTTCGCAGACTGGCTCGAGGCGAAGACCAACTCGCTCAGCGTCGCAGGTGGTCCGGGAAACAGGTCCTCGACGTCCTCGACAGAGACCATGACCGAAGCCTCAGAGACCTCGACGGGCAAGCGAAACTCGACTACTACATCGTCGTCGGACTCGCCCACGGCATGAGCTACGAGGATGTCCTCGAGGTACCGCTCGACTATCTGAAACTGCTCGACGCCTACGCGGCGTCACGCCCACTTCTGTAACCGACTATGTCCGCATCAGATGACGGCTTCGAAACGACCGCCACGCTCGAGGTCGAGTTAGACGACCGGTCGGTCAACACCGTCAAGCAGCAACTGGAGTCCGAGCTCGGGACGACCGAGGTAGGCGTTGCTGATGGTGGGGCGATGTCTGCCCAAGTCGCAACGGACGGTGCTGGTGGCGGTCGCGAACGCCGCCGGCGGCGCCGCGAGTACCGCTGGGCCCGTGAACGGACCGACTACCTCGAAGAGACCGTCTCGTACCTCGAAGAGATCGAAGACAAAGTCGGAGAGGGTGACGGTGGCCTTCTCAGCGATCTCCTCGGCGGTGGCGCGATTGGCGGTCTCCTCGGCGGCGCCGGTGGCGTTGTTGGCGGTGCAGGGGGTGGCGTTGCGACAGGGATCGGCGCTGCCGTCGGATCCGCTGTCGGGTCAGCAGTCGGCGATGCAATTTCCGGCGAAAAGGTCGAAGTCAAAGAACCGGACTGGACGCCGTTGGAGGTGAAAAAGCCCGAGAACGCCCTCGAGGTAGATCACCCTGAAGAGCCGTATGCGGTTGATCACCCAGAAAACCCCTACGCGGTCGAGGATCCGAGTCCATTAGGGGTGGAAGATCCAAGTTCACTAAGTGTCAACGACCCCAGCCCGCTTGATGTCGACGACCCGTCCCCCCTCCAAGTAGAGGAGGTTGATCCACTCCCAGTCGAGGATGTTGACCCGGTCGAGATTTCAGTCGATGTGACGACAGGAGGATCTGAAGGGGTGAAGCAGCCAAAGGTTGGTAATAAGCCATCCATCGAAACGTCTGACGGCGGTGACGATGGCGGAATAATTTCTGATTTCCGCGACGAGCTGAATCCGACAAAAGACGGCCCGATATCCGGGTATTTCGATAAGACCGACCCGTCTAAACAGTTAGACGACGCCGGCGATGAATTGAATCCAACGGAACATGGCCCGGCCTCTCGGTACATGACCGATAACAGTCCATTTGCAACCGACTCCACCGGCGAAGACGCCTCCACCCAACGCTCTCGGCCAGCGAACTCAAACAGGGGTCCAACCACAACGACGGTAAAAACGTCTGTCGACCCACGTCCGGCTGACATCGATGCCAGCGTGGGGCCGATCGACGTCAACGTTCGCGATCTAGACCGAATGGTCGACCAAGTTGTTGACGCGGTCGAGGAGCGTGTTGAAGAGGTCAGGAATGATCTCGAGGACCAAATCGACGACCTCAAACGAGAAATGTCGAGAGGGTAATGTTCAACTCGTGCGCAGCACACGGGACCACCCTGTTAGGAGTCCAATCCCAACTCCGGTGAAGTGGGAGAGAAACGCACTCCCTTCCGCCGAAAAGCGTATCGTAAAGAGTCCAGCGACAATCAACATAATCGTCACAAGACCAGTCCGGGAGACACTTGCCCGGCCAGAAATGGCGGTGTTAGCAAAGGATCCGATTACATACCCACAGAGAGCAAACGCCGCTCCGCTTGATCCGACGATCCAGACTGGTCCACCATCGGAGACGGCAACTGCCTGCAGTTGTATAGCAGTCGTGATAACCCCAGACACGATAAAGAAGAGGTGGAATCGGGTGGCACTCGTCGAGAACGAGATGATCCCACCGGCGATGAGAACAAACAGTGCATTCGACATGAAGTGGGCCGTGTTCAAGTGCGCGTAGTTCGCTGTGATCAACTGCCACCAGTTCTCTTGTAGCGGAACACTCGCGGCGAAAACCGCGGGAGATGAAGGATCGGTTGGCTGAATACCCCAGCCGATAATCGATATCGTCGCCATCACGGCGAGCGTTTGAAGGACAGGATTCGTCGCTATCGAAAACCCGTTCGCGGAACTTTCACTAGCGTCAGGGCCAACCTGCCGCGACGTCTCGACGGCCCGTCCCATATCCTGAAATTCCAGCGAACAGATAAAAATGATTCCCCTACCCTGACAACATGACACTGACCAGCAAAGCATACCTCGAAATTGACATTAAAGGTGGCGACACTACTGGCATCTTCGAGCTTCAGGAGGACCTCTCGGTGACAGGGGACGTAACAAAGCAGTACCTAATCTCGAACCGGGGTCAGATGTTCCGCGAAGCCTTTGACATCGGGACAGACTTGCTCCCAAGCGAGGTCGAAGATGCCGATCTCGAGAACCGGAAAGGATACCACGTCGACGGCGGATCCGGCCACTACCAAGAGACACTCTCGTTCGTCGCCGGCCAAGGCGATCGCTGGGGAGACGGGTCATCGAACGCCAACGATCCCGACGATACGACAAAAACTGACGCGACTGGCTCACATCCGATCTCGATGGCCCACGTTTTCGAATGGTACGTTACCCAAAGCAAGAGCGACAGTTCCGGCGGCGGTCGACTCCATATCGGGGAGTGGACCGACGGATCCCACTCGAGCAGTGCCGGCGCGTTCGGACATCCAATGCCCGTCGCGATCAACGAGTCTAGTGTCACGAAAGACCCGGACAACCCGTCGGCGATCGAGGGGTCGATCACGCTGACCTGGACCTCGATGTTTCCCGACGTCGACCTTGAAGGATCGTACCAGAACGGCCTCAACGATATCGCAGACCTTGTCCAGGACTACTGATCGATGAAGTACATCTACAACAGCCCGATTCCGGAGGCCGCACAGACGAACGAACGTGATCGGCTCGGACAGAAACTCGCCCAAGCAGGCATTCTCCAGGAGGACGGCGCTATCGTCGAGTCCCTCTCCTCGGAGCCAGCTGATCTCACGCTCAGCGGCCAGTACCGCTGGGGAACGGAGATCTCGACGATGCTTGCCACTGAACTAGACGAGCTCGCGGACTCAAGCCTCCCTACATTGCCGCTGTATCGGCGTGGGGGCGGCTACTCGAACGCCGGTTACTACGAGATTGAGAGCGCCGACGTCGAGCCGTTGCACGCGAACGACCGGAGTGTCTGGGCGTATACGCTCTCGCTGAAATTCGTTGGCAAAAAAGGGAGTTACTTCCGGGCGATCGAGCCGAACCGCCGTCAACTCGACCACCCGTTCGGAAATTCAACAAGCCCTGTTCGCGTCGGCGTTCCCACGGCCGCTATGAAGGCCCAGTGGTACAATCCTGAGGACGGATCACGGGCGCCGGCGACGTCGATCGAGACACATGCCAGCGCTGCGGCCGACGTTGACATATACGACCTCGATGCTGGCGAGACCGCAGTCGGCGTGACAAACCCGCTGCTGATCTACGCAGTCAACTATCCGGACGAGCCTCCGTGCGGTACTCGTGTCTACGACACACGCGGCTACAGCGCGAAGTTCACGAGCGATGGGATCCGGCAGTGGCAGACCGTCCACTCGACGGAGCACGATAGTGATGACTCGTTAGTCCTCTCGAACGCCCTCATTCGGCTGCGCCTCGACGAGCCCAACGCCACCCTCGAAGCCGAGGAGTGGGACGACGCGAACACGACCTGGACGACGGTCGGCCTCTCGAAACCCTCGACGGTCGACCTCTACGATGTCGACATGATGGACATCGCGATGGCGAGGATCCGCGCGCAGCTCACGTTCGACGTTGACGGCTCGCTGTTCGCGCTGAACGCGATCCTCAACCGTGGGTACAACGAGGTGCAGTTTACGATCCCGCCGAATGAGAGCGGGCCGATTCCGACGGATCTCGAAAATTGGCTCGATCCGATCGCTTCGGCGAGCGTGGTCGATCCAAATGCCAGCAAGACACTGATCTCGAGAACCGAGGTGCGACGATAGATGCCATCACAGACGTTCACGTCGGACGGGACATGGACTGTCCCCTCAGATGTTGAAATTGTCACGCTCTACCTTTCTGGAGAGGCGGGCAAAGGTGGTGTTGGTGGGTTTGATCCCGGCGCTGGCGGCAGCGGAGGATACGTCGAGGGCGAACTGGCCGTCACGCCGGGCGAAACGCTCGACGTGAACATCGGAGAGGGCCGTTCGGTCGGCGGCGCTGCCTCCAACTACAGCGGGGGAGATGGCGGCGGAAGCGTCGATGTGAGGCAAGGTGGGTCAACAGCATCAGATCGGGTTGCCGTCCCAGCTGGCGGTGGGGGCGGCGGTGCATCCGATAGTGAAGCTGCCCCCGATGGCGGCGCCGGCGGGGCCCTGCAAGGCGCCGACGGGGGGACGAAGTCCCAGGTTGGCCAGGCGACTGGTGGGACACAGTCGAGTGGCGGCACGGGAGCCGGAGGTGGCTCAGACGGCAGTCTGGTGTCTGGGGGCGACGGCGGGAGCAGTGGCAATGCAGGTGGCGGCGGTGGTGGTGGCGGATACTACGGCGGTGGTGGTGGCGAAGGTGGCAGCAACTACGGCGGTGGCGGCGCCGGTGGGAGTAACTATGTCGACGCCCTCGCGACCGTCACGGCGAACGACCGCGGGGGGAGTGCGAAGTCATTTGGCAGCGGAGAAGTGACGATCGCCTACTCCACTCCGCCCAGCGGTCTGTCTGCATCCACGGTACGATACCGCTCTGTGGACCTCACGTGGGACTCTGTCAGCGGAGCTGACGAATACCGCGTCTACCGTGACGGAAGTCAGGTGGGGACCACAACGTCGACGTCGTTCACTGATACGGGACTCGCTCCCACGACAGGTTACACGTGGGAGGTGACGTCGGTGACCGACGGCGTCGAGAGCAGCCCATCCGACCCAGCGAGTGCAACGACCGGCGGGTCGGCGCCGACCGACGTGTCCGTCTCCGTCGTGGATGACGATATTACAGTTACGTGGACGGACACAAACGGCGATGAAGACGGCTACGAAGTACACCGGTCGCAGTCATCGCCCGTTGACACGTCCGGGACGCCGGTCACGACAACGAGCGCGAACGTAGAGTCGTTTTCGGACACTGCGCTGCTCGATGGTGAGCGGTACTACTACCGGGTCGTCGCTGTCCGCAACGGAGAGCGAGGTGACGACTCGGCTGAATTGGATGGTCTCACGGATCTGCCACGGCCGACCAACCTCACTGTTGACAGCGTCAGTGGTCGGACGGCAACGCTGTCATGGACGGATCCAAGCGACAACGCGAGCGGGTACCGGATACTGGTCCGGACCCCGACCGAGCGGAACTTTTCGCAGACCGGCAGCGATGTCGCACCGGTCTCAGAAGGCGAGACCGCGTCGGCGACGACGGGCGACCTACTTGACGGTCAAAAATACGCCGTCACCGTCGAGACGTTTACCAGTGATGCGTCGAACCGGTATGCCGAGATCGACGTCGAGGCAGGGACGACGTTGACGGTCAACAGCGGCGAGACGAAAGACGTGCTCTCTCCGTTCGCGGTGAAAGGGACGGTATCGAACAGCGGAACGGTCGAAAACTCATAAATCAAACTCATGGCACCACAAGAACCACAGTACGAACTGCGTGACCCCTCGGATGGATCGCTCCTCGGAACGATTTACGCAAACGGCAGCGACGGTATCGCTATTCATCATGCCGGGTCCGGTGACGAAGTCGTCCTCGACGGCTCTGGCCTAACGACTCCATCGTTAAGTACAGAGCGTGTAGATACCGAGGTATCATCCATAGGTCAATCTGAACATACGCGAACTTCCGCTTTTAACGGTTCAAACAACTATCGAGTAAGAGAGCAGAAAACCGAAGACGTGTCCGATTCAGCTACAGTAATTATGGATAACGCGGACGATATCGCGGTGAATTTTGTTTTCGGTAAGGTTCAAGGCTCCAGTGCTGGATTTGCTGATATTGTCATATCCATTAGGTGGACGTCCGTTTTAGAGATCACCGGGTTGAATGACACATCGTCAGCTATCCCCAGTCGCAGTTATTCAAAAGGAGCCCCGAGCGAACTTGAATTGGCAATGTCTGACCCGGGCGACCAGTCAGACGTGGTTGTTCGGAGTTTCAAGGGGGTGATCTAACATGGCTACTATAAAAATCGAGCAAGATGGCGTCGAAATTGGGGAAATAGTAGTAATCGGAATTGAAGCGGCAGATATAGACGCAGATGATTATGCCGAAAGGCACGGGTACGACTCGGCCAAAGTGACAGCAACAGTTGAGGGTGACTAACCCCCAGGGTAGTTCCTGAGGTCTTGGTAGCGGTTAGTTCTCAAGCGGCTGTTTGAAACAAACGATAGCAATGACACTCACATTCACCACTGACATCCCCGATGCTGCCGGCCTCCTCCTGGATGCGACTGTCCAGAGTGAGCTGACTGCAACATGGGATGATAACCTCAACAACGGAGAGTTTCGGCTCGAGTGGAAAGAAGAGGACCCGGACACGACGACTACCTATTCGGACGCGAACAGCGCGACTGTCGGCCACGATATCCTGTCGTACACTATCACCGGCCTCCTGGACGGAGAAAAATACTCCGTTCGTCTCCGTTGCCAGACCAGTTACAAGACCGGATCGTGGCTCGAAGCTGCCGACATCACGAAGCTAACTGCTGCCGACCAGCCATCGGTCTCGAGTTCGACGGACACCTCTGTCGGTTTGAGTTGGACAATCAACTCCAACTTCGAGGGATCACAGCAGATCTACCGGCGGCGTACGGACTACAACTACAACGATAATGGCCGACTCATCGCGACCCTCTCGACGACTGCGGCCTCCTATATTGATTCGACCCCCCAACCCGACCGCGAGTACGAGTACGAAGTCCGTGCGCTCACACAGTGGGTCCATGCCGATAGCCCGGCGACGACGGTCTCGACGACTGATTCGCTCGGTCTCGAGGATCGTGCCGTCCCACCGACGGAATGGTACGCGGAGATTGCCCATCCAGACGACCCAACGCTGACGCCACGGATCCTCGACGATCCTGTTCGGCGGCCAACGGTCAACGGCTTCCCGCGCATCGAACTCCCGGTCCCGCAGGACGAGACATGGCACGCAACCGCGTTCGACGATGCGCCACTCTCGGTTTGGCATGACGGCGATCGCGAACCGGTCGACACGCTGGAGCACCGGCGCCTCCGGCCCGATCGGACCGTCCTCGAGGGCCGCGGTGGCACGCAGCTCGACCAGCGAGTGATCGAAGACGTCGACACCCAGAAGACGCACCTATTCGTCGAGGATTTGCTTACGACGCACACCGACTATTCTGTCAACGTCGATACTCCCCAGAGCGAGACTGAGCAGCGGTCGATTCAGGAGGCCGATACGGACGTCGAGCATCAGCAAGCGTTTGTCTCAATCCCCAGCGACCAGCCGCTCGAGTTTACGAGCGACGGCTACTACGCACCGACGCAGACCGGCTGGTTCGTCGAGGCCGAGAACGCGGCTGGGAACGTCCAGGGGACGGTCTCGAGTTCGGACTACAGCGGTGGCACAGCGGCCGGTGTCTTCGGGGACGCTGACGAGTTCCAGCTGACTATCGAGAACGACCATACCATCCCGGCGGGCAACCTCCAGATTCTCTTTCGACGGGATACCCGGAACGTATCAAACCACCACGGCCTCGATCTCATCCTCGATGGGACAACGATCGAGTCGTTGAGTGCTGGCGTTTTGGCCGAGCAACTGGCCTGGTACTCGATCGCCGTCAACACCGAGATCTCGCCCGGCACCCACACGTTCACGGTCGCAGCGACCGGCGGTGGCGAGGACTTCGAGATCGACGCGGTGGCAGCGTACGACAACCGCTTCGGGCACTCCGAGCCCAGCAGCGTCAACGCAGACGGCTATCTCGATGGCCCCGAACTCTACCCGGATATCGCCCGCCTCGAGATGGAGCCGATCGAGACGCCGCTCGGGATCTCCGAGGTCACCCTCGAGGTCGTGACTGCCGACGATGGGACCGTCTCCGAGCTCGCAATCGGCGAGGAGGGCACGACGACCTGGAACACTGCCACCGATGTGAGCAGTCACACTTACTCCTACTCGAGCCTCGCGACGACGGCCCGCGGCCGGATCGGCGTCGGCCGCCAGGGATCGCGAAGTGATGCCGCTCCGGCGACGGGCTTCGACCGCGAGAGGGTTGACTCGCTGACGATGACGGCGCAACTCGACGATACGCCAGTGCTCACTGATCGGTCGTTCGACGGCCGGTTAATCGACGTCCTCCGCGAGGTCGCCGACATCGGCAACTTCGTTTTCGAGGTCCGCGAGACGAGCAGCGGGACGACATTCGAGTGGACGCAGATCGACCAGCGCTCGACCAACGTCGATCCCGACCTCGCAGACTACGATATCGACCGTCAAACCGAGGACGTCGTCGAGAAAGCAGTCATCTACGGCGGCGCCCAGCGGATCACGCGCCAGTCGGTGACCGTCACGGTCGGCTCGTGGGTCGACCTGCCGTTCCCCGATTCGCGACTCGTCGAGGGCCGCGAGACCATCTACGACGGCAGCACGGAGTACGAGCGCGGTACCGACTACGAGATTCGGTATGCGACCAGCGACGGTAATCCGGAGCTCAAGGCGCTATCGGGTGGTTCAATCTCCGATGGAGCGACGGTCTCGGTCGACGCCGACGTCAAACCCCGTGGTCAGTACACGGCCGGCGGCGCAGGGGCAAGTCCAAAGACGATCATCAAGGACATCCCCGGCCTGGCCTCGAAGCAGATGTGTGACCAGGTAGCGCTCTATCTCGTTGAGGAGACCGGCGATGCCTTGATCGAGGCCGACGTGACGGTCCCCCACGACAGCGTCGAGTGGTCGGTGATCGAGGCAATCGACCCCGCGCAGTTGCCGACCGACGGGCCGATGCAGGTCCGCGAGATTGAGAGCAACGCCAGTCAGACGACGCTGCGCCTGGCCTCGAGGCAGTCGGTCGGCGAGGCCGTTCAGGACATCAGGCAGCGAACGCAGCGGAATAGCGAGCGGGTGTGATTGGCGGAGGATCAAGCCGAATTGTATTTTATCAGAACTATTCCCACGGACTCAACATGTGATATCGGGAAAAACTTCATAAGATATCCATGAGCAGTTGAGAATGTCCGGGAAGGATACTCACATCCAAATAGAAAGGAAACAGAGTTTCCTTTCACTCTCCTTTGCCCGGGCGTTTACCTCACCTGCCACGGGCGTTCTTGATGCTACTTGTGAGCTTATAATCATTCGGGACAGTAACGATTCTTCTTTCAAACCCTAAATGCATGTCATAATCATCCTAATCATACATCAGTGCTTCATTTTATCGATCAACCAATAAACTATAGATTTTAAAGTCTCACCCCCAAAGATGAGACTGCTCCCATTCAGGGGGAGCTACGTGAGGCACAGAGGGGGTTTCACGTTGGAGGCGAATCTCCCTTCTGTGGCGCACATTCTGTGCGCGCCCAATTGTAGTCTAAACAGAATTATCAACTTTATGTATATATAGGTTATATTTTATGGTTATCAACAATTCTATTTGCTAATACGGAAAATCACGCCGTGCAGAAACGTCGGCCATAGGCCGACGTCGAAGCCCCCGAAGGTGGTGGGTCAATCGGGTTGGGGTCCGAGATCGGGTGACAGTTTGGCTAATGTCTTCACGGTGGAACGATCTCGAATGGCGAGGTCAGTATGTCTCGGGTCGGATAGATTCTGTCGGGGCAACGACCGAATCTGTTCCCTCGCCATCTCAGCTTTGGGAAAGTGTCTCCATCAATCTGTTGGCCAGGTTAAAAGTATAAGTGATTATTAGAACACATATCCAAAGCAAACGAATTTATTCGGGGCGACTTGTTTACCTATACTGAATGTTGTTACTACAAACGGAACAATACCTCAGGATAGGTTTCGGAAAATCGGAAATCGCCCTCGAACAGTTAATGTTCGCGACAGTCCATTGTGGGTATGGGTTGGAACACAAACGCTGTCCCGTCGCTTGACGAGATCCCCGACCTTCCATCATTGGAGGCCGGCGTCACACTCCTGGAGTCATCGTCTCGTGGAGCGTTCCACGCGCTCGCCGTCGACCATTTGCTCCTCGAGCGACCGGGAACAGCGTGGTGGATCGACACGTACGGGCATGCACAGACCGAACCGCTTGCAGATGTTGCACCGAGTCGACGCGTCCTGAAGAAGATACAGATAGCCCGTGCATTCACTGCATATCAGCACTACACGCTCTGCGACCGACTACTCGAGGATCCTGACTACGGAAAACTCGCAAGCGTCGACCAGGACGACGTCGGCTTGATCGTGGCGCCAGCCATCGACGGCCTCTATCGTGATGACGACCTCGATCAAGACGAGTCCGAGCGAATGGTGGTGTCGGCGCTGGCTCGGTTAGCAGCTGCCTCTCGCCGCTACGAGTGTCCGGTGCTGATGTCGAAGGCTCGAGACGATGAGTTCGCGAAGGCGATCGACAACCTCGTCGACGAACGGATCGAGTGTCTCGAGACCGACGAGGGGGCTCGATTTATCGGAAAAGAATTCGAGTCGCTGGTCTACCCGGTCGGAAATGGGATGTTCCAGACGACGCTCGCGTTCTGGAAGCAGGTTCTCGAGGCCCGCGAGCCGGCGTATCCGACGTCGATCACTGCGGGTTCGATCCGGGAGGTGGCATAGATGGGGAAGACGAACCCCACCTATCGCGACCAGTTGCGTCACCTCGAGGAGGACTGGCAGCCATTCCGGCGGGCACTCCGGGCGCAATATCGCGATGAGTTCGACCAACTCTTCGATCAGGGTCGACAGTTTGCGGATGCTGCTGGGATCCAAAACGAGATGACGGTGATGGAGCCGTTCCTCATGTCGGTGCTGTTAGCTCAGGAGTGTCGGATTCGGGAGTTAGAAAGGTGTCTCGAGGAGTAGGTGGTTCTGATCGGTAAAACGCATTGCCGGCGCAGGCTGCGGTTTGTTTAAAAATAAGCCATTAAAGCATCAATCTAATTCAGATTGTCTGACGTACGTTTATAGAACGGTTCGTTAACGAGTCAATTGGACCATGAGAAAATCTATCCGGTCCACGACTGAAGGAATCGCCTCAACGGTACTTGAACTTCCGAGGCCGCTACGCTACGTTGCGATCACAACGATGGCAATCGTCATCCCAACGATCACTGTGTCAATCGTCATAGTCGGCATTACGTTCGGCGCGACGCTTGCCCCATTCCTCATCGTTCTGATCGTGTTGTGGCTGATCTCAGGCCGAGGTCGCTAAGTACGGTCTGCGAACATTAGATAGGTGCCAGAGGCGGAGGTCAGTGGTAAATCTGTGTGAGGATCCAAGCGGTACGAGGAAAGCGGCCTCTTGCTCCCTTTGAATCGAATTAGCCAGAAGCTTCGCCATATCAATCTAGGATATAGTCATACAACCTGAGATAATGAGTGCACTCCCGAACTATGGGACTATATTGTCCGGATAGCCGCTACGCTGCCGCTCACCCGCTTGAGAAGCCCGGTTTCGACGGCTCAAACCCACCGTTTCTGCTCGTGGATCGGGTCGTTACACCCGCGAGGAGGGTGTGTTATGGAGTGTATATATCGTATAATGCGATATATAATTCGAGGGTTACTCGTCAGGGAGATCGTCGACGAGGCTCTCGTTCTCGATTGTCTCCCGAAGTTCATCAGGCGACATCTCTCGGAGCTCTCGGGCACCGACCAGCAGCGCCAGCGGCCTGAAATAGCGGTTCCGGCCGCCGATCTGTTGGTCGTCGATATCGACGCCGGTCTCCTCGAGGACGTCCAGGGCGACACGCCGATAGATCTGGTTGAGTTCGCTGCGGACATCTTCCGATAGATAGAACGTATCATGCTCCCGTTGCGTCACAGGCTCCAGTTTCTCCTGTTGACTCTGTTGAGTCTGTTCCGCCTGTGGTGACTGTGCTACATCTTTCGCCCCAGTCGTCTGTGGTCCCATAGGCTCCTGTTGCGCCTGTGGCGCTTCCGTCTGCGTATTCCCATCTCCATCTCCATCCCCCTGTTTCGCCTGTGGTGGCTGTTGTGCTCGTGGCGACTGTTCTGCCTGAGGTGCCTGTGGCTCCTCTGTTCGTGAGCGGCCGCGCTGTCTCGATCGCCGGTCGCGCTTCCCTTTCACTCGATCGAGCCGGTTTCGGTCCTCATCTTCGAGCGGATCGTCCTCGTCACTCATGCACTACCACCGGCCTCGAGGCCGAGTTCGTCTACCAAGAAAGCCGCTGCGTCATCGAACGTCGCGACGACGTCCGCCTCCGGCTCGTATTCGAAGATCGACTCGCCTTCGTCGTAGGCGTAGCTCAACGCAACACGCTCAGGAACACGATAGACGGGGACATCGTCGAACACCTCCTCGAGGAACGCCGTCATCTGATCGGCGGCCTTCGTGCTCATTCGGATCCGGTTTACGACAGCGAACTGCTCCTCGACGATCAGTCCGGTCTCGTCCTCGAACGCGGCGACCTCGTCGAACAGTCGGTCGACTGCGCCCTTCGAGCTGGCCTCTGCAGTCGCGGGGACAATCAAGTTCGGCGCCGCATAGAGCGCGTTCTTGAACATCGGGTTGTGCCCTGGTGGCGCGTCGATCACGACGATGTCGTACTCTTGGTCGATGCGATCAAGCGCATCGTTGAGCATCCCATATCCGTGCAGATCGTCGCCGACCGTTGCCGGCGTCACGACCTCCGTCATCATCTCGAGGACATCAGTGACGTCAGTAGCCAGATCGGGACTGATTCTCAACTCTGGATCGTTGTGAAGAACTGCGAGGAAATGCGCCGCCGCGAGCTCCATCGATGCGCCGAGCATGTCGATCGACGATGGCACGAGGTCTGCCTCAGTACCGTTCTGAACGATCGTCGCAATCTCGTCACGCGCATCGATATTCAGGAGGACGTCGAAGATCGTCGGGGGTTGCGCCTCGTACGCGTCGAGGTGACCGAGTGCCTCGGTAAGATTCCCCTGCGGGTCTGCGTCGACGCCGAGGACGTCCAATCCGTGATCAGCGAGACCACCGATTAGACTCGCTGCAACGGTCGTTTTTCCGACTCCGCCTTTTGCGTTCGCCACGACCACCCGTGGCGGACCTTGCGCCTGTGGTGCCTGTTGAGCCATAGGGACCTGTGTGGCCAGTGGCAAGATAAAACTACGTCAGACAAGTTATCTAAGTTTCTTAGATATCGTAGCCAGATAAGACTCACAGACCAGAGATTTAGACAAGATCGAGAGCGTCGCAGAGAGCAATCCGGTGCTGAACTGATGGTACGAGGCGATCCCGCTCCCAATTGCTCACTGCAGCCCTGGTGACACCAACTCGCTCGGCGACATCTGCCTGCGTTAGCCCAGCCTGCCGGCGTCTCACCCGAAGTTCTTGGCCACGGATCGCACGTGGATCAGCGGGTTCGTCGATTTCCTCAC
>NZ_CP084880.1:300000-425401 GCF_013402815.2 Natrinema halophilum | reverse complement strand
TAGGAACGAGGTGGAATACTTCTAGCCAAAGTTTTAGTTGTACAGGTGGCAGCTATTCCATGAGCTGTCTCGAGTGTTCCCCAGTGTCCTCGAAACGTATCTTTCCAAAAGATGGATCATACCAGCGATCACGATACACTGACGCTACACCTGATTTTGACCGGCGAAGCCGAGCATGGAATGGACGGCGACTGCAGTTTTCGTCAATTGCTTGAGGATCTTGGACGGAGGTACGAAGTGTCACCCACAACTCCGCAGGAGGTCGTGTGCAATTGGATTGACCGGAAGACTTCTGTCATGACGAAAGCCCAACCGCTTCCCGAATAGAGTTTCATCGAGTCAGTTCGAGCAGAAACCGCTTGAACCGAAGTCCATGGAAAAGAGGGGGCAAACAATATTATCAGTGAGTGTATTTCTATCCTCCACACCTGATTCAAGATATCTGTTACAGATAGGAATTACAGATTGATTGTCCAGACAATCGATGCAGTTTGCCTTACAGATTTGCCACCGGGGCTGTTCGTTCTAAACACGAAAGAATCGAATTTGAAGTAAATTTCGTCCGAGTCTTCTGTAACAGGTTATTGTGACAGACAGCAGTCTGTAACAGATATCCGCATCAGACTACAAAGGCATACTGTGACTTATCATCACTGCCATTCCGGAATAAATATGGGAAATAATCCAAATCCTGCAGAGACAGATATATCAAACAGATATCCGTCACTCGAATATACAACTAGTTTCAATAACAGACATCTGTAACAGATACCAAAAACAGACAGTAGTTACAGAATACCATAGAGGACGGTAGTAACATACGGACCAGAAGGAACACACGATCCTACAGAGCAGACAAACACAACAGGCACCCAAAGCAGATGACTGTACCAGATATCAGTAACAGCCACATAACGAAGACTCTCAAATCCGAGAACTGTTATCTGACGGCTCGAATAAGCCAACCAAATCAGCCTGCATTTCATCTCGCCGATGTCGACGTCGCTCAGACTCTGAGAGGTAATTATCCAGCACGACGTCAGCGGATCGAGATCCTTGTTCTTCCGCGATATCCTTGAACCGGTCGGCCACTCGTTTTACCGCTTCGCCGTATGCAGTGTACCAGTACCGCCGTCCCATCTTCGGTGTCGGAGTCTCTCCATCAACGGAGATACCGGCATCTTCAGCGAGATTTCGAAAATGACGTCGCGCTGTTTCCGTTGAAATATAACCAGATTTTGATGACAACGATGGAAGGATATAGCCGTTCCAATCCTCACCGTATTCACGGTAGAGCTGATCAATTCGGGACTTGAGTTCCTCAATACCGACGAGCAACGCAACAGTTCCGGGTCCGTTTTTCCGCTCGTCCTGGTCAAACGAGATATATGGATCTGCACCCTCTAGATCTTCTTCATCTTCTGGCGAAAGCGTCAGCTGATTCGAGTGCAATGCACAGATCTCGCTCGGTCGAAGTCCCCATCCACAAACACCAATTACAAGCAGACGATCCTCCGGTAACTCGGCAGCTCGGTAGAGTGCATGAATCTGCTCGGCGTTGAGCGCAGAATTGTCCCACTCTGGTGCCGAATCCCAGCCGAATCGTCTTTCGAGTCTCCTCGTCGGGTCGTAGTCAGCCTTCCCGAAGTCAACACGATGTTGGTAGAATTGTCGAACCTCCTGGACGTACTTGAGACGTGAGGCGTGAGTGTTCAACGCTACGTCCAGTTGCCGAAGTGCGTCAAATGCGTCTGCTACGCGAGCCTTCTCCTCAGAGCTTCCCTGCTCAGAACGGAGGGAGGAAAGCAGATCATCCATTCCATTCACCTCACGGTACAGTTTGACGTACCGTCTGAGCACCGATCGCCTCGTTGCGACGGTCGATTCAGCGCGTCCCTGTCGCTCACGGAGTTCCACCAAATACGACTCGATTTCTTTCCGTGTAGTATCGTCTTCAACGAACTCGAAACTTCCACTGCCATCTTCAGAGACAGGCGGAACACTGATTTCGTCGTAGAAATCTCCCGGAGAGAGATCGAAGTTCCGAGAAAGATGAGCGACAAAGCCTCGATAGTGGTTACTGAGCCATGCGTAGGCAGGGGTTTCCTGCTCAGGATCGAAACCGTCGGAACTCATTCGGGGGATGATTTCCTCGCGGTAGAAGCGCTCGCAGTCCTCGAGGTCCATCGTGCTATACCGTGGTGATTCTGTCGTGGTGTCGGTGGGCATTGATGATGGTGGGTGAGACAGGTAGATTGAGAGTTTCCAGACTCCACAGAAACGGTGAAACCATACAGCTGAAGGTCAGATGCTCTGTTGTTCCCCAATTCTAAGTTGACCGATTTCGGTAGTCAGGAATGTTCACTCAATAGTCTTATATTTTGTGTGTGCTTGTTTTCTAATCCAGAAAACCATTGCATCACAAGTAGGCCAAATAGTTGCCACTTAGTTATAAACACCATATCGCTATAACAATTTTCATTGTTGTGACCTCATAACCCTATGAAGAAGATCCGGCTATCTACCGCAATAGGTGTCAGTGTTGGGAGTAAGGAAATGGTCGAGCTAGTGGGAGTTGGTGAACTCAAATGCTCTACATCGTAATCAAACGGGCACGCGAGCAAAGAGTGTTTTCACGCGAGGACACACCAACCGTACGGCAGGTCGAGGTAGCGTTTCTGTACCATCTCGGGCTGTCTTACCGCCAGGTTGGCGAGTGGTTCGGCCACTCTCATCAGGCGGTCCACGAGTAGCATACGGCGCTGGCTGAACTGTTCGAACCGAAACCTGACGACCAAGGCACAATGATCGTCGACGAGACGGAAGTCTTCGTCGACGACCGGAAGGTGTACGTCTAGGCGGCGATCAACCTCCATACGTACGAGGTGATTCACGGCGAGGCTTCGCCTGGTCGGTCCGATCTCGACGCGTTGCTGTTCCTGCGAACGGACCTCGAACGATGTCGAGGGCGACCCGTGATTGTCGTCGATCGCGGACCCTGGTACAATTAGAGTCTCGACAAGTTTGATTTGCCGTGTGAGTCACGCCGAGAAACGTGGGTTGGTCGTTCGATCGTCGAATCGTAGTTTGGCCCATCAAACTCCGCATTCGATGCTTTTTCGACCGTTTTCTGTATCGCAGTTCGTGGCAGTCACTTGATCGTTGGGTAAAAGCCTTTGCGGTGATACACAATGCGAGGTGCTAACTCTGACACCCCTTTCCGGTTGGAAAGTACTGAATATATAATTTCCCAAATTCAAAATTGTTTGCTTATTCAGTGCTGTGAAGATTGAAGTTGTTATCTTTACGCGTACAAGGTATGGACGATTGCTAACGACGTAGTACTGATGATGACTAATGAAATTAATACCGCGATTATTAGCTTAAGCCCGGCACTTTTGATATCGTCATATTGAATACTCACACCTAGACCAGTGAAAGCGATAACGAATAACGATTCGTAGATGTTCTCCAGAAAATCGTTCGAGCAGTTCCATAACTAAGCAACAATGGTCCTTCACATTAGCGTTGAATAGAAGAGGAGAGCGCATTGTTCCGAGCAAACTTCTTAGAATATATTCCAGTAGAACCTATACTTATAATATATGCAGATGCAACGACTAATCGGCACTCGTCGCATCGGACATACCCGGTACGACCACTGTCCAACTCACTATGGGACGAGGAGGTCACACTCGTGTTACCGGGACATTCTGGACCGACCGGTACCCCCACGCGCATTGCAGCCAATCATAGCATCTCAATTCGTAGCGAATGGGAAAAGTCATTATGCGTCATCGTTAAAGGGTAGGTATGGTAAGTTCAGGAACTGGCGATGGATCCAGACGTCGTACGAAAGTTGCTGCACTCATCCACGAGTACGAGTTGGGAGAATCGTTCGGAGAACGACTTGAAACCCTCTGGACTCAGACCGAGAACCGACGAAGCCTACGCGAACTCGCAGATCTATTTAATAAAGAACTCCTCGCGTCGACGCTTGTTTCTGCCCGGCGTATCGACCGTTGACGGTGACGTTGAGAATTTATACCGGTTGCTTACTGCCGACGATGTGAGTAGCGGTGCTCGTACGGAGGCCCGCGCGCACCTCGAATACGACGGGATAGACGTCGATCGCCTGGAGAGTGACTTCGTAACCTATCAGGCGATTCGAACGTACCTCAAAGAGCACCGCGACGCGGAGTACGACTCATCGAGCGAGTATGGCGGCGTCGAGGCGGCGTCCAACAGCATTAACCGACTTCGCTCCAGAGTACGGTCAGTTGTCGATGGAACTCTTGAACGACTTACCGCATCCGACCTGATCACGCTCGGTGAGTACCGGTTGTTCGTCAACGTCGAGGTGCTGTGTACGGACTGCGGTACCCAACACAGCGTCGTCGATCTCCTCCAGCGTGGGGGATGTAACTGTGACGAACAGAGCCGGCCAAACGAAAAATAACAACACTAGTATTGTTATGGTTTCCGCCAGGACCGGCCAATCGAAGGATAAGCAAAAGGACGGTTCGACCGTCTAAACAGCTTAGAATTCGGCTACCCTGGTGTGGGTATCGTCGAAGGCCTGCGTATCTTCGGGGAGGAGAGCGACGACAGTATACTCAGAGAATTCTGCCATGTAAGGTACGAGATTTGCTATTCGATCAGCGTCGATCGCTTCGAGGGAGTCAAGAAGGAGGAACGGCACCGTTTCGTGGAGGTCGTGAACAAGATAGCCTGCAAGAGCAAAGATGAGGCCTGTAACTTCCCGCTCGGATTCACTGAGGTGGTCGATGGAGTCCTCGTACGTCGTCCCCGCCTCTGTAGTACGGACGATGTGGATATCGAACAACGTCTTATCGACTGTCTGTCGGCCGTCTCGCATGCGCGTTTGTTGGCGTTCGATCCAGATCCGCTCGAGATTGTCGTACTCGAGGATCTCCAGCACCTTGGTCATGTGTTTATTGAACGCTTCAACAGCATCTTCTTCGATCTGGTCGATCCGCGTCCGGAGTTCAGTGAGCTGCTCGGTCACGGCATCGTAACGCTCCCGAAGCTGCGATTCCTTCGAGAACCGGTTTTCGATTTCATCGATCCGTTCCACCACGTCTTCTCGTTCAGATTCGAGTCTTTCAAGTTCGAACTCGAGCTGATTGGCTTCGCGATGTAAATCGAGGATCTCGTCGAAGTCCTCTGCCTCGAGTGCTTCCACTTCTGCTTCAAGGGATTCGATCTCTTCACTCAGCTGTGTGCGATCCTCCTGTAGTGATTCGATCGACGTCTCCCGGCGATTAATTTCGTCGACGATCTCTTCCAGACGGCGGTCGATCGTCTCCCGTCGCCGCTGTCGTTTTTCGTTCTCGTGTTGTTTCTCGGTCAGCTCTTCGAGTTCATCCTCGATCGATCTGATTGTATCGAGATTTTCCGACCGGTTCTCCTTAAGATGCTCGATCGTTCCCTCGATCTGTATGCGGCCGACCTCGGAACCACAGGTCCAGCAGCGGACTTTATCCTCAACCAGTCGATCGGCGATGGCATCGTCGGATTCGTCGCCGCGCAGCACCGAACTGTCCTCGCCTGCAGCATCGTCGAGCATCTCTTCGTTAAACTCAATGAGATCCTGAAGGGTACTGGTGTCGTCCTCGAGACGGTCCTTGCGCTCGTGGAGGGACTCAATCTCCCGTTGGAGTTCCTCGTTGCCTCCCACAGGCGAACCGGGCAATTCCGATGCCTCTGCCTTGAGCTCGCGACGCTCGGACTGCAGGGACCGGATACTTTCCCGCTGCACGTCGATGTCCGACCGGACTTTTTCTTTCTCTGCCCGTTTTTCTCTGAGATTGGCGAGATGAGTTTCAAGCTTCTCTTTCTCTGTCCGTTTCGATTCAACATTTGCTTCCGTTTCCTCGATCTCATTTTCTTTCTCCTCGAGGAGGGCGTGTTTTTCTTCGATATTAGACTCTAGTCGCTTCCTCTCTTGTTCCAATTCTGGTAACTCGCGCCTGTACTCATCAATCTCGTCGAGTTCATTATCGATTTCGTCTTTCTTCGCCTTGAGCTCGCGAATCTCCGTTTCAATTGCGGCGGTGTCCACGGGTTCCATGATTAGTTCGTGGAGGTCCTGCTGTTGTGTCACCGCACGTCTGGCTTCGTTATCCGTAAAAAGGAAGGCGAATGTATCGGCGACGCCTGGGTCTTCCAGATACGGATCCCCGCTTTTAGTCACGGTGTCGTTCGAGCGAGAGTACTTCCGCGTGTACACCTCGTCATCCAGGTCGAGTTTGACGTAGCCATCTTCGGCGTCACCTTTCAAGCTGGCGTTATCACTCCCCATCGCGGCTGCGATGGCCTGAAGGAAGGACGTCCGATTCGTCGCGTTCCGACCAGTAAGGATGGACACACCCGGTGACACCGAGACAGTTGTCTCGTCAATTCCACCGATATTACACACCTCGATCTTTGCGAGTTTTTCTGGAGTTTGTTTTGCAGGCATTGCGTATTATCTCGCGCGGATGATTAAATTCTCTGCGGTTGGACGTCACCTGTTACCGACCACAATCAGGATTCAGCGATTGTAAACGAGACCGTCCCAATTCCCTTCACCCCCAGCATAATCTGCTTCTGGGATCGGTGATCGTACCAAATGCTGCCTTTATAACAGCATAGAGATTCGAGGATTAATTTGCCAGGGTGAAAAGCAGCTTATGGCGCCCTACTGTATCATTCTACTATCGCTAGCGGATGACCCAGGCACATTGTCGGGCGTTCACAAATACAGATTGTACGACTCGGTTTCCTATATTGTCCGGCAGTCACTCTGGACAAGGGGCAACCAATCGGAACTTGACGGTGCCATCGAAGATCATCCACCAGCCTCCGGTCATCTCGTTCTCTCCCTATCTCATCCGCATATTGGCGCGTTGACTAACTTGAGTCAACTAAAGCCATTTTTCTCTAACTTCCCGGACCAGTCTTTTTGAAACGCGCGGACATCTGCTTTATCTCCTTGGAACTCGGGTTTCCGGTCTTCCACAAATGCCGCTACTCCTTCGTCGCCATCCTCGGTGCCTAGCAGGAGCCCGAAACCTTGTCGTTCCATGTCAAGTGCTGTCTCAAGGCTGGCGTTGGTGCCGTCATTGATGACGCGCTTTGCGACTTTCAGGCCTATCGACGGTCCAGAAACGAAATCCTTTACAAAGTCTTCGACGGTTTCTTCTAGATCGTCGCGGGGAACCACACGATTGACGTGCCCCCACGACTTGGCTCGCTCTGCGCTTATCGGCTCTCCACGGAAAACCCACTCCTTTGTTCGCGCTTCCCCAATCATGCGGAGCGTCCGCTGAGTTCCGCCGCCGGGGAGCAACCCAAGCGTGATTTCGGGGAATCCAAACTGTGACTCGGTCGACGCAATACGGATGTCACAGCCCAACGCTAGTTCAAATCCGCCACCAAGGCAAAATCCATCAATCTTCGCGATGGTTGGGCGGAAAAGACTGTAACGATTCGGCGACCGGGACCATCTCATCGACTGTCGCTGGCGTCAGTTCGCTGAACCCTGTGATGTCTGCGCCTGCGGAAAATGCCCGGTCACCGGCCCCTTCGATTACTAAACAGTGAATTTCGGCTACGTCTACCTTATCGAATAATGTCACGATTTCCTTTGAGAGCGCCTCGGAGATCGCATTCATCTGCTGAGGGCGATCGAGGATAACCTTGAGAACGCCGCGATCCGTAACCGTATAAGTGATGTGATCGAAATCATGTTTTCGATCGTGCCGATAGAATCCCCGACCTGAACATTCACCTACGTTGCCCGCTTCAAAGAGTTCCCCGTAAGTAGCTGGCCGGTTCATACCGATCATCGTTCCGTTCCGAGGCCAGTGTTTCCACCGTCTCGAGGACTCTATCGAGACCGAGCGTATCCGCACGTTCGCAGATCCCCGTGGGAAACCCTGCACCGAGTTTCATTCCGATATCGATCTCTTCTGCGGTGGTGACATCGTTCCCAATTAGTTTCGCTGCCTCGTTGATCATGAGCGACTCGACTCTGAGCCAATCAAAGCCATCATCTGGCTCTTCCGATGCGTCCATACGCTGATAGATCGGGCCGTCGCCGTTGTCATATTTGTAGAACCCGAAACCAGCTTTTCGACCATGCTTGCCTTCCTCCACGTGATTCGCCATGGCAGGCGGGACGGGACTCCCCCCTTCTTGCAAAATGTTCTGAATGACATCGAGGCCAGTGAGATCAGTCAATTCGAATGGGCCCATCGGGTAGCCTCGTTCATAAACCATTGTCGCGTCCGCTTCAGTAATCGTCGTCTCGCCCTCAGAGACCATCCATGATGGTTCGATCATGAACGGTTTTAAGACCGAGTTTACAACGAACCCAGGCATGTCCTTTCGCACATTGATCGGAGTTTTGTTGAGCGACTTGACGAACGAAGTCGCGCGATCGGCGACCTCGTCAGCCGTGTCCTCCCCGTAGACTACCTCCACGAGATCCATCTTTACCGGCGGGTTGAAAAAGTGCATTCCGACCACGCATTGTGCACGGTTGGTTGCACTCGCGATATCAGTGATCGACAGCGAAGAGGTGTTGGTCGCTAGGATTGCGTCCTCCGGCGCTAACTGATCGAGTTCGTTGAAGATGTCTTTCTTAGGGAGAGACACTCTGGAGCCGCCTCGATGATGAGATCGGCAGTTTCAACAGCCATCGAAAGGTCTACGCAGGTCTCAACCCGGTTAAGCACAGCATCGGGTTCATCATCGATCGCCCCGCTCTCGGCTAGCTTTTGGACACTCCACCTGAGTTCCTCGTATCCATCTTCCACAAGCTCATGTTTCACGTCACGCAGCACGACGTCGTACCCCGCAAGCGCCGTGATCTCGGCGATACCGTGGCCCATATTTCCTGCATCGAGTACTGTTACGTCCTGGATATTGCTATCATTTATTCGACGTACTTCCGATGCAACGATATTAATTCATTCGACCGAGTTCACACCGTATTCCAAAAGGGACCGGAACCACGGGGGCAACCGTAGACGCGGATCAATTTCGTTGTCTGGAATATAATTAGTTATCTATATTATAAGTATTTATATCAAATATAATATTAATTTAAGTATCAAAGCAAATTAATCTAAAGTATATTATATTGGTAGGCGCTGATCAACAAAAGTTTTATATATGATCCTTCACACTTGATAGTCGAAACATGAAAAACAACCAGTCAAACAGGAGATCGTACATTAAGTTGCTAGGCATATCCGCAGCAGGCTTAACGTCCGGAATTGCTGGCTGTCTTGGCAATTCTAATGGTGATAGTGGAACCTTCAAAGTCGGGTATTTGAACCCGTTGTCAGGCCCATATGGCTCACTTGGCGTGCCTGGGAAGAATGGAGCTGAATATACGGCAGAGAAACTAAATGAAGATGGTGGAATTGATGGCCGAGATGTTGAGATTATTCCCTATGACACGGAATCAAACCCCGATCAGGCGATATCACATGCTCGCACCCTCATCCAAGAGGACAACGTCGATACAATCATTGGCTTCGCAAGCAGTTCGGTAGCTAAGGCTGTAAGTCAATACAGTGCAGAACAAAACATTCCTCTTATCGTGACTGGCGCTCAAACCCCAGACCTTATTACAAAAGATTGCCGAAAAACGACATTTCGGACGTTCCCCTACATGACCCAACTTCAAGCAGCACTAGCATTGGAAGCCGGGAACCGATTAGAGGGTAAAAAGATTGCTTGTATCGCACCAGACTACGTATTTGGACATCAGAGTTGGGGAGTGTTCAGTGATACAATGAAGTCCGAATACGGAGCAACAGTAGTTTCAGAACAATTTCCGAAATTCGGGTCAGGTGAGTACCAAGAGAATATTCAGTCTCTACTAGATGCTGATCCCGATATCGTATATTCCTCTCTTTACAGTGGATCTCTTATTTCCTTTATAAAACAAGCGAAGCAGTATAATTTCTACGAACAGGTTCAAATTGCCAATGGATCGGGAGGGCTGCCTAATGTGTCGGCCTCGATGGGCGAAGATATGGTTCCCATAGACTTAGCTGTTGAACAATATGTTGCCAATTTCCCGAATGAATATAACCAAACGTTTGTTGAGAATTATCGGGAAGCTACAGGCAACGTTCCAAGACCATATACAGTTTCTGCTGATGCTGCTCTGCGTGCCCTAGATAAGGCTATTACTGAAAGTGGTGACTCATCTAGTGAAGGCATCATAAGCGGCTTAGAAGGTGTCGAACTAAAAACTGCATTTGGAGCGGGTAATATTCGAGCTGCAGATCATCAGTTCATTACTGACTCAATTAAAGTTGGACCGTTGGAGGAGGGCCACGGACTTTCATTTGATGACTCCGTTTACGGCTTTCCGGAATATTATACGGTGGACGGTGGAAAAATTACTCCAGATCCAAACTGCTCATTCCCGTCCGCGTAATAGAATTATAGCATTTTTTGAGTTGTCCGTGCGCCGTGCGCCGAGGCTTTCCAAGTAGGATGAGAGCATAGATTGTAGCTCGATACGTTTAGCTGCAAGTAATTATCGGTCTAAATACAACGGACTGGTGAATTGCCATTCCACGGTTGATTTCATGGTTTCACACCACACATGATGTAGTGAACGACAGATTTCATGACGAGTTCAGGGAAATCCCGGTATACCCGTTCGAGTACGCAGCACTGCCGTATATGCGCTTGATCGACGAGAAGACAGTCTCACACATCGGTCTCTAACGGCAGCGGGCCCATCGACCACGCGCACAGCACGCAGATCATTGGGCCGGAAGATGCGATGGAAAACCAGTGGCCTAACAACTTCTCCCTGTGGTTACTCGGGCAATCGAATCCAATTGTAGCTTTTGCCGGCGGCGAGGCTGTGCAAGTCGCCTGGGTTGCGGGAGGCGACCTGCCAGCCGAACTGTGTGTCGTGCGTTTCTCGGTTGTGTAACGAACGTCGGGAACAGTTATAGATTCTATATCGATGAGAGCCGACACTTTGAGCGGTTGAACGCGGTAATTCGAGCGGCGGCAGTAGTGCTTGCTAGCATTTTCGCGGTCGAAAAACATAGCATCGGTGGTGGGGTGACCCAAGAGGTCGTCCAACTCCAACGAAAATCGAAGCAGCACTCGCTATATCTTCATTCGAATTTGCTAAAGGCATCTATCAGCGTTGAATTGTCAAGGAGATCGCCCTCTTCGAGACAGGTCTCCAGAGTATATGCGGTATTTCATTCGACAGATCGAGTGTGTTGCGGTACAATTTGTCGAGGTAAACCCAAAGACAATTCACCAAAACGAGAGCGTAGACGGCCACCGACAACATTTTAGCTAACGTAATCGCTTTCTTCGTGAAACATAATCATCATCAGGTAATGACGAGCGTGTCATAGAAAGCGTCACGTACGAAACAGCAGGGTGCGGAAAGTGTGTCCAGCACAACCGCAACCCTGCAAGTCGTTGCTTCGGTCGACGAGTTTTTGAATGCAGCGGCTACCGAAACAGTTCCGTTGTTTGAGTTTCTTGAGTTCGAATTTCTACTGGAATACGACGTGTTCGCCCCCGCGCGCCGGGGGCGAACACGAGTTCACCAGCCACCAGATCTCTTTCACGCCTTTCTTCATTGCTACTACAAGAACATCTACTGAAAACGCTCGGCCACTCGAGAACTCCAGCATGGACTCGTCTGGTACTACTGCGGACTCGGCAAACCGCCATCGAGAGATGCCATTGACCGGTTTCTAACTGGTCTCGAACACGTTATCGACGATGTTTTCGACAGGCTCGTCAAGCATGCCACCGTCCGCGCCTGCTCGACTCAACGTACTCGATCGATGTGACTCACGTCAAAGCGATCCAATACAATGAGGCTGCCTAATGGTACTACGATTCAACAGCCGAAGAACAGTACTATGGATTCGGCTGTACAATCGTCTCAACCGGTGCAAAGATCCCGATTGCGGCAGAGTTCACACAGGCCAAACAGACATCCCGAGGGACGGCGATGCGCGTCACCCGTGACGCACTCGCCGTCGAAACACCAATCTGGATGCTTGGAGACAGTGCCTACGACATTCTTGACTGGCACGACCTCCTGCTGGATGCAGGGTCGTGCCAGTCGCCCCATACAACCCGCGCAACACTAACGACCCGAAAGACATCGAGTACAGAGTCGAAGACTGTGTTGAGAAGCATGGAGAAGAAGTTCAGCTCAAGCAGTCCATCTTAGACGAGACATGCAACCAGCGTACAGGAGTTGAGCGAACCAACGATGCCTGCAAGGACTGCGGCCTCGGGCACGTTCGCGCCCGAGACCGCGTTCACGCACGAACAGAAATGTTCGTTGCGCCGTGTCTCCGATCGTCATTTCAATCACCAACTACGAGCGAGGAGACGATCCAGGACGTGAGAAGCTCACGCTATGAGTTGGATTCTATAACACGCTCAATGACTGTTACTTGGTCGCCGTCGGATAAATTGAGTACACTTCGTAACTTAACGTCTGAAATGATTTCAAGTTGGCTGATGTCGTGATCGGTGCGTTTTGGAACAACTATATGTACCGTCCCGTACCAGGAGTCCTGATTTGAGTGTATTGTCGCCGGATAACATTTCACAGGGCCGAACTCCCGGTCTCCATCCGACCAACCTTTAATATTAATTGCTGGTCGAGATTCAAGAAGTGGCCGACGCTCGATACTTTTCTCAGACAAGTCCATATTTAGCGTCCCGGGAAATGGCTCGTATCCTAGTTTTTTGACGAATTGGTCTTGGTAGCCACTGAGAGAGACAAATTCCTTTCCATTCCCAAGTCCACTCGTCACTGAACCTTGGTAGGCCTGAATATACTGTTTACTGTCATTTCGATGGCCTTTATTCATTGATCTGTGGTCCGATTCCCTTGATCGAGGATCCTGGGCCCACGAAGGACCAACTATGTTATTAGTATCAGTATTTGGATCGTCACTGGTTAGCGAAACTGAATGCTTAAAGATGTTCGGAGGTACATTGATGACGTTGTTGAGTAAATCCAATTGTTTTCTCATATATCTCCCGACACGGATTTGGTCTGATATGGAATGTAAAATGTAATCACTTGGCATATGGAACCAATGGCTACCTCTAATTGATTCTTTCACGAAAGTGATACTGGCCCGAAACCCCTTAGTCGTTGTGGTTGTGACCAGCATTTTATTAACATTGTACCACTCTCATCCATAATTATGTTTTATGCATAACTGCTATTGGCTGATCCACCAATAAATCATCTATGATTACTTATAGCAAATCTTAGTACGCTTATGCTCCCCAACGATGGCTTTTGAAAATGTGGCCGAATATTTTCTTAATGGTGTCAGCGTTAGTACCTCGCATTGTAAATACACGCGAAGGTTTTCATCCAACGGTCAACTGATTGCCTTGAATGCCGATGCGGAAATCGATCAAAGAACCGCCTGATTCGGAGTTTGGACGGGCTAAACCAAGATTCGACGATCGACCGGTCACCCACGTTTCGCAGCGCGATTCATACGGCAGATCGAACTCGTCGTGGCTCCAGTTGTACCAGGGACCGCGATCAACAACAATCACGGGCCGACCTCAACACCGTTCGAGGACGGTCCGCAGGAACAGCAACGAGTCGAACTCAGAGCGTCCAGGCGAGGCCTCGACGTGGATCAATTCGTACGTATGGCTGTCGATCGCCGCCCAGACGTACACCTCGCGGTCGTCAGGTTCCGGATCGAACAGGTCAGCCAGCGATATACCGCTCGTGGACCGCTTGATGAAAGTGGCCGAACCACTCACCTACTTGGCGGTACGACAACCCCAGATGGTACAGAAACACCGCTTCCACCCTGTGTTCAGTCGGTGTATCCTCGCGTGAAAACACTCTTTGCTCGCGTGCCCGTTTCACTAGCTGGCCGAGCATTGGATTTCACCAACTCCCACCAGTGTAGCTTCAACTGTGTCCTTGCTAGTCGGATTCCAGCGTAGCAGGATAGAACCGGCGTAGTTTGATCAGGGTGTCGTCAGTAGTAAACTGCCAGTCGATGGGACGATTGGTCACGTTTCGACGCCTTTGCCACGCAGCGACCTCCGCTCGGAGAATTTCTGCATGATAGATCCGACGATCAAAACACTGTCGTTTGAGGACGCCAAGTCCGATTTCGGCCATTTTCAACCAGCACCGTGCTTGGGGACGTAATGGAACTCGAACCGATCAAGGTACACTTGTGCTTTCTCCGGGGGAGAAACTGGTAGAATCCGGCGAGATTGAGCGTGTTGAAGTGATCGACCACCACCCGGATGTCGAGTGCATCCGGGTAGTGGTCATCTGCGAGTTCAACCATCCGGTCGATTCACTCTTTGGTGCGTCTTCTGTTTGTGATCTCGACGTTAACCCAGCCAGTCAACGGTTCCGTCGCAAGGTGGAATTTCTTTTCACCATTGCGTTCGTAGTGAGTGTCGATACATCCGACCGCTCCCGTTTCCGCCGGGAGTGGGTCGCGTTTATGCCCATGGAAGGTTTTACTGGACTCGGCGAAACGGATGACTGGACAACTCTCATCGTACAGTTCCTGGTAGAACTCAAGAACATCCTCCATGTAGTAGACAAATTTAGCGTCTTGGTCAGGCGGAGTCACCCAATAGTCCGAGAGATGCAGTTTTAGGGTGTTTTTTAGACGCTGTCGAACGGTTTCGTGAGCGATCGACTCGAAGTCGATCTCGTCGAGGGTCACGAGTTCGTTTGCAAGAAGGTGAAGCGTCCAGCGGGAGTGTCCTTCTGGCGGTTCGCTACAGGCAAGACGGATGAGGTGAGCTTCGGGTTCTCCGTCGAGTTTACGTTCATACTCCCGGTCGGGCTTGCGGCGATGAATCGCCGCGAGCCCTCGCTCACTGTAGGCTTTCCACGTATTGTACGCTGTTTTCCAGTGACAGCCAACGTGCTCACCGATTTATGAATCGGTAAGCCCGTCAGCTGCTTTCAGCAGAATCCGTGCTCACGTATTGTCCTCGGCCTACCGTTCACCGGTCGAGATGATCCATTCGAGTTTTCTGCGGTCTTTGTCAGAGAGTTCGACACCGTGCTTCTTCGTTCCCATTCATAAATATAGGCTCTCAGAAGGCTTAGCCTAGCAGGTCAAGGAGTGAAGCTACACTAGCTCGACCATTTCCTTATTGCTATCGCTGACATCCCTTATTTTCTCAGCCAAAAAATTTTTAACCCATCACATGAATTATAAGCCGAAAATGTCAGCACTCGATACCACGGAAAATGATGGTGTGCTAAACCTAACCCTGAATCGACCCAAAAACATGAATGCTATGAATGAAGATTTAATCAGGGAAATAAATAGTGTCATTGACCGTGCCGAAACTAAGGACAATCTAAGATGTGTAGTCATCCGAGGATCTGATGGAAATTTCTCTGCAGGCGGTGATGTTGAGACAATGAAAGAAAATATCGGTGACTATGAACCCATCTCGCAAGTAAAAGAACTTCGGGAGGGTGCTCATCGCATGATAAGTCGACTGTTTGATCTCCATGTTCCCACAGTTGCATGTATAAAAGGAGCAGCAGTAGGTGCGGGATTGAGTCTTGCACTTGCCTGCGACGTAGTTATCGCTACCGAATCGGCTAAGCTAGGAGCGCCATTTAGTAAGGTTGGCCTCGTTGTTGACATGGGAGGGTCGGTTACAATTACAGATGCCGTTGGTATCCGGAAAGCAAAGGAAATTCTATTCTTTTCCAAACTGCTTTCAGCACGTGAGGCTGCTGACATTGGTCTTATCAACGAAGCAGTCCCATCCGAGGACTTTGATGATCACTGTGAAGAATTGATCAATGAACTTGCATCTGGTCCTACAATCGCATATGGACTATCAAAGCAACTTGTTCATGCTGGGATAGATGGTGATATAAATGAGGGTCTCAAACGGGAAACTAACGCACAGGCAATCGCTGCTACCACTAAGGATCATCAAGAAGGTGTAGAGGCATTCTTGGAACAACGGAAGCCAGAATTCAAGGGTGAGTAAAGAAACATCTGGTATCAGAGGACCAAAGGCACCCTATGTAAAAACATATTGATTCATACATGAAAAAGTTAGTATAGTTAATGTAGGTTAAAACATATGGGTAAGTAATTTTCCTCCATCCCGTTAATAGTCGAAGAAAAGTGGGTTTTATACGGTTTGGGAAATTATGGCGTTCATGGACCAAAAATTAGATCAGTCCATAGAAGAGTGTACCAATGTTTTTTCGGAACGGTCTCTTGAAGTAGATAGGAACAATTCATTTCCTATAAACAACTTCAAATTGCTTAATGAAAAAGGTCTACTCGAGTTACCAGTAAGTGAAAAGTACGGCGGCCATGAGTTAGCCCTTGGCGGCGATCACGAACTGTATGTGAACGTGCTCAGCGAAATATCTGCTGCTTGTCCTAATACCGGTCATTGTTTTGGCACACACTGTTGGGCGCTTTCAAGTATCCGACTTCTCGGTACTGAGGAACAACATGAATATTTTGCCAACCAAGCAAAAGATGGTGCTATTTTTGCAAATTTTGGTAGTGAGCCTGACCAGGATTTCACATCAGACGGAGAACGAGTTGAATATAATACGACAGCATCAGAAGAGGGAGATGGATGGATTATCAATGGAAAGAAATTCTTTGCCACCAATTCAACTCATGCGGACTACCAAGCTGTATACGCACTTCCAGAGGGAGGGGAGCTGAAAGACCTCATTGTGCCTATAGTCTCTTCAGAATGGGATGGTATTACAGTACATGATACATGGGATGGAATGGGACAACGGTCTACGGCCTCGGGAATGGTAGAATTTAATGACGTGTTCGTTCCTAAGGATCATGTTGTAGGCGAACCTGGGAGTATTGTCGAATACGGCCATGTTGGCACAAGTGCTGCTATAACTATTGGGTCAATCTTACTTGGTATTGGAAAAGGGGCTTTGGAATTTTCAAAATGGTGGCTGGATAACGAATCTAAGCCGCCGACAGACCGCGACAATCTTTCAGAGGACCCTCACGTACAACTACGAATTGGAGATATGGATATACATATGAATGCGGCTGAAGAACTTCTCCACCGTTCTGCTCGAACATTAGAAAAAGCAGAATCGGCCGAGGATCCAGATCTTGATGCGAAAGCAAAGGCTGATGCTTTTCGAGCGCGGGTAATGGCTACTCGTGCAAGCGTTGAGACTAGTAGCCAGTTATTCAACGTTACAGGAGCTCGTTCGACGAGCCGGCAATTTGGGAGCGACCTTTATTGGCGATGTGCAAGGACGTTGTCACTCCATGACGTAGTTGACAAACAGATCACAGATATTGCTCGCTACATTCTTGGTTTAGATGAACGTGGCGGATTCGCACGCTAGTCTAATCCAATTGGCGCTGGTGAATCGCTTGAGTACGTGGGTTTCAATAGTCAGAACGAGGGAGATGAATCGGGAAATCGACGATGTTTTATGCCTAAGATTTCCCATTTCACGAGAAAAGCAGTTTAGTTAGCTAAAAAGAACGTGTCATAGAATTCATCGGCTCTGGTGAATCACTAAATGGCGCCGACTTGATCCGTCAGAACTAGGGTGTTGAAGCAAGAAACGACGGGTATCTATGTCCAATGTTTCCCGCTTCACTGGGAAGGTCGTGGTGTTGGCTAAAAATGCTGGTGGTTGCCGACTATGCCATCGTTTCGCTCCACTGTCTGCGAATTTACTTGGAGAAATCTTACCGCGAAGCCCTTGACCTCTTGAGCGAGATGCCACAATACTGGCGGAGATCGGCTAGAGAAGGTCGATCTTTCTGATCACTCGACGCTAGTAAAGGCGTTTGAGAGGATCAGGATGGCAGTCTGGCGAGTGCTGCTGCGCCTCTCGGCGCAACTCCACGAACCATCTGGCCATGCAGCGATGGACGCAACGTTCTTCGACCGCGAAAACGCCAGCAAACACTACTGCTGCCGCCGGACGAATTACCGCGTTCAAACGCTCAAATCAACCACTCTCGTCGATACAGTGTCACAGGCTGATCTCGACTTCACTGTACGACGAGAAAACGCCATGACACGCAGATCGGCTGGCAACTCGCCCGCCGCAATGCAGGCGAGTTGCACAGCCTCGTCGCAGACAAAGGCTACGACTGGCAATGATTACGAGAAAAACTGAGGGGAGAGGCGTCAGACCGCTGATCAAGCATCGTGTGTACCGCCCCATCGATCACGCGCATAACGCGCGGATCGATGAGGCTCTCTACAGTCAGAGAGCGCTGTCTGAGACGGTCTTCTCTGTGATCAAGCGCACGCTCAGCGATACCGTGCGTACGCGAACCTGGTATCGTGAATTCTGTGAAACCGTACTGATGTGTGTTGTCTACAACATAAAGAGTGCCACCAGACAATGATATCCACCGTTGTATGGCGATTCACTACGTCCAATTCATCTCGTAGTATCTCACAGCCCGGAACGTTTCCTTGTACCTAGTTGGCGATTGTAACGACGAGTCGTAGGCAGAGCGCAACAAACACTTCTGTTAGTGCGTGGACGCGGCCTCGGGCGCGGACGTGGCCGAGCACATGGTGTTCTTCCTTGGGTTTGCATCCCGTTATTGCGATCACCAACTACGAACGAGTAGACAATCCGGGAAGCACGATCATCACGGTGTGACAAGAGTTCTATGACACCTCGTTGGATCGTAGCATTTCGATACGACATGATCAGCTGGCATCGTTCTCACGTCTGTCGAAACAATAGAGTAGGTTATGTCGAGCAGGCCCCGTAAGGTGGCCTGCTCGACGATATGGGGGAAGATCTTGTCACCGACGTGTTCGAGGTCAGTGAGAAAGCGATCGACCTCGTCTCTCGACGGCGGTCGATCGTAGCCACAACTGAGCCAGACGACTGTGTTGTTCAGTTCTCGCTTAACCGGACGAATGCTGTAGATATCCTTGTAGTAGCAGTGCAGAAAATAACCCATCATCTTCGGTGGTTCGTGATATCGTGTTCGCCCCGTCTGTGCCGGGGCGAACACCTCGAACTCTTCAAAAAACTCTGAGGATAGGTTCTCAAACAGAGCTAACGTCTCTGTCTCCAGGACATAGAAAAACGTCTCTACCGTAGGATTATCTTGCAGGGTCGCCAGGCTTAGACCACCTCAGCGTTCACCCTGCTCTCTGGTATGAGAACTGTTCTATGACACTTTCAAGTAGTACTTATTTTCGGATAAATTATTTATACTATGAACTGACAAGCAATAACATGGCTGAAGAAATGCATCTAAATGGGTTCACACTCAATTGTCCATCGCCTCATGTGTCAGGAATATGGACTCATCCGCGGGATAAAGTTGGATACGATTATACTGATACAGAATATTGGAAGGATCTAGCAACCACGCTGGAACGTGGTAAATTCGATGCTCTCTTCATCGCTGATCAATTCGGTGCGTACTCGACGTTCAAGGACGATCATGGTCCTGCGGTCCGTAATGCTGTTCAATTTCCAATAAACGATCCCTTGTCGATTATCCCAACTATGGCAGAAGTAACAGATCACTTGGGATTTGCTGCTACCCTTTCGACGTCATTTTACCCACCGTATATGCTTTCCAGAAAATTATCTTCACTTGATCATCTCACGAATGGGCGTATTGCATGGAATATTGTTACATCTGGACATAAGAACGAGTTTCAGAACTTTGGTCATGACAATGTCTTGCCTCATGATAAGCGGTATGAACGAGCTGAAGAGTTCATGGAAGTCTGCTATAAACTCTGGGGAAGCTGGGAGGAAAATGCTGTAGAAAAAGATAGAAATGCGAGTATATATGCCAACGCTGAAAAGGTCCACCAAATAAATCATGACGGAGATAACTTTTCAGTATCAGGGCCGTTTCTGTGTGAGCCATCTCCCCAACGGATGCCAGTACTTTACCAGGCTGGCCAATCCGATAGAGGGAGAGAATTTGCCGCCAAGCATGCCGAAGCCGTCTTTACAGGCCAACATAGTATCGAATCGTTACAATCGTACTCGACTGATATAAAGAGCCGCGCAGCAGAATATGGGCGCAATCCTGATAATATTAAAATAATTCCCGGTATCTTGCCAATTGTTGGCATAACAGAAGAAGATGCCAACGAAAAGCATAATCTCATCAAGGAGAAGGTGTCCATTGAAGGTTCACTTGTACACTTATCAGGGAATATTGGAGTTGACTTCTCGGAATACGATTCTGATGAGTATTTGGAGGAAATGGAGGTCCCAGGCATCCAGGGCATGATTGACATGTTCACAAAAATCAATCCAGACAAACAATGGACTGTAAGGGAAGCAGCTGAACGTCTTAGTATCTTAAGTCCAACTGTGGTGGGTACCGGTGAACAAGTGGCTGATAAACTCATTTATTGGTACGAAGAATCGGACATAGATGGGTTCAATATAATCCAGGCTGACTCACCAGGTACGTTGCGTGATTTCGTTGAACTTGTCGTTCCAATTCTCCAAAAGCGTGGCTACCATCGTGATGAGTATTCACACCAAACAATGCGTGATACCTTATTCGAGACTGCAAATTCTGAACTCCCTTCAAGTGCATCAACATACTTACAGTGAATATTTTTGAATATTGTAGGTAACCACTTGATGTGAAGATATAAAGGTCATATATAGAAATTAATTATTGTGATGATTCCATTGGTCTAGATAGCCTGCTTCGAATATTTACTATCGTGACAGGTCAGTTTGCAATTGGAGTGACGGTCGTTACTGTTCATACCGATGAGCCTCATGGAATGACTGTTAACTCATTTGCATCCGTTTCATTAGAACCTCCGCTTGTTCTCTTCAATGTTGATAAGGGGACCAAGACTTATGATCTGGTGGCGGAAGCTAAACACTATGCAGTTAATATATTATCTAAAGATTAGGAATGGATATCTAATAGATTTGCGGGAAAGCAAGATGAGATGGATGATCCCTTCGAGGACATACCAATTACGACCGCATAAACGGGTGCTCCAATCATTGAGGGATCGATAGGGTATCTCGACTGTGTGCTTGCGGATACATACCCCGGTGGCGATCATGCCATCTACCTTGGAGAGGTAAAGGACATGTCTTTAAACAATGCCTCTGCAGATCCATTGACATTCTTCCGAGGAGAGTACAGCTCGATCGAATAGGCCCTATATTTTGTATAAGTACAATTGACATAGATTGTTTGCCCAATACCTATTTATAGATACGCTCTTCTGTAGGAGATTGTTGATAGAGTTCAGCTGTGGCTCTGGATTCAAAGAGGGCAAGGACATCGCGCTAGCGGTGTCCGACACGAATGATTCCGCTCGATGTGTTTAGCTCTGAACCGCTCGCAGCGGACCTGCTCCAACAGGTTCGCTGGCGTGACGGCGTTTCCTGCCCCTGCTGCCGTTCTGACCTGACGGTCAGAAACGGCAACTATGGGGCGTTTCTACGCTATTTCTGTAAGAATTGCGACCGCACGTTCAACGACAAGACGGACAAGATTTTCGCTCACTCGAAAGTTGCGCTCCGTAAGTGGTTGTTCTCGGTCTTCGCGTTTCTGCTGTTCCACACGAGTCTCCGGCAATTACACCGAGATATCGGTGTGGCCTACAAGACGATGCACCGGCGCGTCGAGCGCTATAGCAGAGCGCTCGACGCGCCTCGACTCGACCTTATTGGACCAGTCGAAATCGACGAACTGTACGTTTCTGCAAGGTTGAAAGGCCGCGAGCGCGACCAACCGTCGCGCTCGCGTGACCTGTCCACGCGCGGACGTAGCTCAATATGATGGAGACAAACTACCTGTCTTCATTATCGTTGATTGTGGAACGACAGCGATACGTTGTCCCAGCGAAATCCACTGACGAATAGGGTGCGACTCCTCCTCGCTGATCACGAGGAGGAGTCGCTAACCGTCTACACCGGCGGATTTCGAGCATACGATCTACTGGAGGACTACGACGAGTTCGACCGCGAGTACGTCGTCCACGGTGATGGAGAATACGCGGATGGAGACGTTCACGTCAACACCTGCGAGAGCCACACGTCCCTGACGCGACGGTGGCTCTCGCCGCATCGAAGCGTCTCGAAGGACAAGTTGACACAGTATCTTCGCGCCTTTCAGCTACGCAGTGAACTCTTCGAAAAATCTGGTCGAGAATCACTTAAACACGCTTTCAATGTGACTCTCTGAAATCAACAATGTGCTACACATGAGCGTATAAATAATTTAATATTATATTTTTGTGATTATTTAATGTATTGTTATCGTTGACCGTGGCCACAACTACTATACTTTCTCAAACCAACGAGTCGATATGGTAGAACAGACGAATGTACCGCAGCCATTGGATGGAATTCGAGTTTTAGATTTAGGCCAGATTTACATGGGGCCCTATTGTGGAAAATTACTCGGTCATTTAGGGGCCGACGTCATCAAGATTGAACCGCCAGGCGGAGAAAATGTTAGATATCGAAGTGATGAAGATGAGTCAATTGAGGTACAATTACTCAATCCTTCTAAACGTGGCATAGAATTAGATCTTAAACAGGAGTGTGGAAAAGATGTTTTGAGAGACTTAGTGGCTGAATCTGATGTCCTCATAGAGAATTTCGCAACTGGGAAGCTTAATGACCTTGGTGTCGGATATGACAATCTTAGCAGCATCAACCCAGAACTTATCTATGCCCACGGATCTGGTTTTGGAGATGAGGGGCCATATAGTGACCATCCAGCTATGGATCTGACAATTCAAGCAATGGGTGGTGTGCTCCATACCACGGGGTTTGAGGATTCGCCACCAGTCAAGGCAGGTCCTGCTGTTAGTGATTTCACGGGAGCTATCAACCTTGCTGTTGGGATTGTTAGTGCATTATTCCAACGAGAACAAACAGGTAAAGGACAATATGTTGAAGTGGGAATGTTTGACACGTTATATCCACTATTAGCTTCACCAGTTTCTGCGTGGGCTCGGCAAAACGATACACCACCGAGGACAGGTAACAGACATCCAGGACTTGCACTTGCACCGTATAATGTCTATGAAGCTGGTGATGGGTATGTCGCAGTTATCTGTGTGACCAACAAACATTGGCGGGACTTGTTGAGAGTTATCGATAGAGAGGAGCTGATATCCGATGGTCGATTTGATAATAAAGTTAAACGCGCAGAAAACGTGGATCAAATAGATGCGATTATTGAAGAGTGGATAGATGATCGAAGTAAACAAAACGTGGTAGATGATTTGATTGAAAAGGATATTCCAGCTGCCCCTGTCCTTTCAATTGAGGAAATTACCGAAGACCCTCATCTTAACCATCGAGATATGTTGAATTATATTCCCAATAAGGGAAGCGGCCGACAAGAATTGCCAGTAGCCGGAATGCCAATTAAGTTCTCAAAAAACAATGATCCCACCATTGAATCCTCACCAGGTCTCGGTGAGCATTCCCATGAAGTTCTGTCGCAAGTAATTGATTATTCGGATGAGAACATTCAAAAACTACGGGACGAAAATGTAATTTAGAATATTAGCTTCGAAGGTTGTCTCGAAATGTATTCCCGGTGTATTCCATGCGAACTCTATTACGTTCTTGGAGAATTGGAATGACCTTTTCAACGAAATCAAATAACGTTCCTGGTCGATATAATTCGATTATATTAAAGCCATCAACACCTCCTTCATCAGCGAGAGTTTCAAGGCTGTCTGCAATCTGTTTCGGTGTGCCCGTTAGATTGTGGTGACTTCCGATGCCGTATTGGGTAGCTGCCTCTCGAAGTGTTTCATGGTTACTATCAACAATCATTTCAAGCATACCTTGGCTCCCTTCCACATCGAGTTTTGAGATAGGTTTATCTGGATCGTATTGAGAAAAATCGTGATTTGTATGTCCAGATAGTAATGCCATACCGGACTCATAATTTGACATATCCTTAATTTTCATTAATTGATTCTGAGCACTTTCCTCTGTCTCACCAATAATTGGCAACACAGACTGGATTATGCTGATGTTTTCTGGGTTTCTATTCTTATTCTTGGCCCTCTTTCTTATGTCGTTGACGTAATCTTGGACCAGGTCAATACGATCGGTGGGTTGAGCTGTAAAGATGGCTTCGGCGTGTTGAGCAGCAAATTCTCGTCCTCGATCAGATTGTCCTGCTTGGAAATAAACCGGCTTTCCTTGCGGAGATGGTGTTACTGGAAATGGACCAGGAATAGTGAAATAGTGACCATCATGATCTATTCGAGGGACATCATCGGCATCAGCATAGACATCTTTTGATTCACCTTTGGTTGGATCACCTTTCCAGCTGTTCCATAACTTCCCAACTACTCTCATATATTCATCAGCGCGTTCGTATCGTTGGTCATGGGGAATGACCTCGTTAAGGCCCATATTTTTTGCTTCGTTATCATTTAAAGATGTGACGATATTCCAACCAATTCGGCCATTTGTAATGTGGTCAAGAGTCGAAAGCTTTCTCGCAAGTAAATATGGTTGATAATATGTTGCAGACATTGTTACGGCGATACCGAGGTTATCAGTGACCTCCGAAATAAGGGGCACATGTAATAATGGATCGTGCTGGGGAAATTGTACCCCGTTTTCGATGGTGGATTCACACGAATCTTCATATGTATCGTACGCTGCAAGGTTATCAGCAATAAAAATTGAGTCGAATTTGCCTCGTTCAGCGACTTGGGCAATAGCTTTCCAATATCCAGTCTTTCGAGTATCGTACGTCTCATTATATTTGTGCTTCCATGATCCCATGGAATGGAAACTTCCATGAATCGCAGCCACAAAACTATGCATTTGAAGGCGATTATTTGTCGTCCTCGACATAGTGCCTATGTAGTGTACTATCAGTTAATTCTAACTATAACTAGCTCCGCTGCATTTCAACTTCTAAAGGGCGAAAAGACACCAACATATATGTGTAGACAGAGAGATAGCCAATTGATGCTATCACTTACAAATGACCAGCAGATGATCTTGGATTCTGTTGAACAATTAGCCAATGAAGAGTTCCGAGATAAAGCGTATACCTGGGGTAGTGAGATACCGTGGGAGAATATCGAGTTACTAGCAGACCACGGTTACATGGGTATCAATTTCGAAGAAAAGTGGGGTGGCGGAGGAATGTCCGAGTTTGAGGTGATGCTTATCGTTGAGATTCTGGGTAAAATATGTCCTGATACTGCGAATTTTTATCATGCAAATCATCTTATTGGGCCTCGTGCGATTGAAATGTTTGGTAGTGAAGCAGCAAAGAAGAAGTACATACCGCCAATCGTAGAAGGGAATGATTCAATAGCAGTCGCTATTTCCGAGCCGGAAGCTGGGTCAGACGTTCAATCGATGAACACAACTGTTAGAGAGGAAAATGGTGAGTTAATCCTCAATGGCGAGAAGACATGGGTTAGTGCCGTGGACTATTCTAGTGCAGCTGTTGTGTGGGTAAAGTTTCCTGAGGGATTAGGATCAATAGTTGTGGATTTAGATGAGCCAAATCTCAAGATATCTGGAAATTACACTAACATGGCCGGTCATAAACAGGCCCAATTCGTTATGGAAGATATTGTGGTTCCCGAAGAGAATGTTCTTACTCGTGATCGTAACGCATTCAAACAACAGCTTAAATCCTTGAATTGGGAGCGTCTTGGTGCTGCAATGAAATCAAACGCATGGGCGATGAGCGCATTTAATATGGCCTTGGACTATGCGCAAAATAGACAACAATTTGATCAAGCTATTGGTGATTTCCAGGGTAATGAGTGGAAAATCGCAGATATGGCTAAACGAATTGAAGCATCACGAATGCTAACCTATAGTGCAGCTCAAACCGCTTTAGATCAAGGTCGAGTCCCTGATCGTCTTGAAACAGCGATAGCAAAACTCCATTCTACTGAAACTGTACTCCATGTCGTTGATGAATCACTTCAGTTACACGGCGCGAATGGGTATATGAAGGAGCATCCCCTCGAATATCTCTATCGGCTAGCGCGGGGGCGGCGCTTCGGAGCTGGGACAGATGAAATTATTCGAAATAATATTGCATCTGTTGTCAAAGAAAACGGTCTTCCTTCGCATTGGTGAGATAAGCCAATCAATCTTACTGGGGAAGGTGCGTTCAGATCGTCAGCGTGTTGTTTGGCAAAGTCTCAGTATATCTGCGCGAACCATCTGAACGATCCAATACCGTCGGTCGGTGTCGATTTCAAGGATAATGTGTCGGAATCTTCCTTGCCAAGAGTCTGAAGTTGGCCTCAATCGGCGATAGAGCAACGTATTTGAGTTTCTGTGTCAACGATCGCTGTTGCATTGACATCCATTTGCTTCGACGAGACCAATAAGACACTCCACGGTCACAAACGTGACCAGTTCGATACGCTATTGTCTAATCTGACGGATCTACCACGTGTCGAAACTTTGAACAGAGGACGCTATGTGGCAGGCCAATCACGATACAACCAAATGGTTGATCAATTGGCAGTTCACCACTTGTTACCTACGTATCAATATATGCAAACTCTATCCCGAATCGATGGATGAGAACTTATTAGACTGGGACTATAGTTTCAAAAGGCAAGACATAATCGACACATTTAATATATCATGTGTCCTATCTAAAAAGGGACATATGACAGAGAATACAATGCACATTTTCTCGTTCGAAGCAAATAATCCTCTGCCCCACCACGTTATGGGTGCGTGGCGGCATCGAAACAATCGGACTGCTGATCCGACTGGACCTCAATATTGGCGTGAGCTCGCTCAAATCGCTGAACAAGGAAAGTTAGATGGTATATTTCTCGCTGATGGATTCGCAGCTTATGAACAATACGAGGGATCAATTGACCCGACAATAAAACATGGCATTCAGTTCCCAAAACACGACCCTGTTCATACAATCCCGATTATGTCTGAAGCGACAGAAAATCTTGGTCTCGCGGTAACAATGTCCACAACATTTTACCAGCCATATAACCTAGCAAGAAAATTCGCTACACTGGACCATCTGACCGAAGGACGAATTGGCTGGAATATCGTGACGTCGTTCCATGATAAAGAAGCCGAAAATCTGGGTCTCGATGAAATGGTCGAACACGACGAACGATACGAAATAGCAGATGAATACATGGAAGTCGTCAACAAATTGTGGACTAGCTGGGATGACGACGCTGTAACACAGGATTACGAATCTGGTCAATTCGCCGACCCAAACAAGGTGAACAAAATAAATCACAAAGGGAAATACTTCGATGTCCCAGGCATCCTCCCAGTGACACCGTCTCCGCAAGGACGACCAGTATTTCTTCAGGCCGGGCAGTCGGATCGAGGGCGAGAATTCGCAGCTAAACATGCCGAGGCTTTGTTTACTATCAACAGGTCTGTCGAAGCGACTCGGGAGTTTGTTGATGATATTAACGAGCGAGCCAAGTCTTACGGAAGGAAATCCAGTGATATCAAAAAACTTGGTGGAATTCTCCCGATAATTGGCGAGACTGAGAAGGAAGCTAAAGAAATTGAAAAACAAGTCAAAGAATTGGTTTCGTATGAGGCTGGCCTTACGGCAATTTCTGGACAAGCAGACCATGATTTCTCTGGTCACGATCCGGATATGCATATTAAAGACATAGAAGTTGGAGGTGTACGTGGAGCGCTTGATGTAGTTGCGGAAGAAACAGATTCCCTCCGTGAAGCTGCTACTAAATTTGGGTTTGGTGTCTTCATTCCACGATTGGTAGGGACTCCTGAGCAAATAGCTGATAAATTAGAGTTATATGTGGATGAAGGTGGACTCGATGGGTTCCTTTTTGCTCAGGTTTTCCGACCCGGAACAACGTTTGATTTTGTTGAGAAAGTCATTCCAATTCTTCAAGAACGAAGTCGGTTTCGAACTGAATATGATGGAAATACACTCCGGGCCCATCTCGATTTAGATTAATGATAGAAGTAGATACTATTCTCGGTATTGCTGGAAGTGCAATTTCACCATCGAAAACGAAATCTGCTGTAGAGACGTCCCTTAACGAAGCTGCCGACGTTTTCGACGTGGAAACTCGACTTATTCACTTGGCAGAGTACGACATTGTCACTGCTGATGGGCGAACCTTAGATAAATACGAAGGAGACACAGCTTCAGTACTTGAAGCAATTGCCGAAAGCGATGCATATATCATCGGCACGCCTGTTTATCGAGCCGCATATTCTGGAGAGTTGAAAAATATTTTTGACATGATTCCTCGTGGAAAGTGGCAGGCTGATATTGCGCCACTAGAAAATAGCGCGGTCGGCTTGATAGCTACAGGAGCAACAGAACACCATTACTTATCTATCGATCAGGAGCTACGACCGATAATGGCTTTTTTTGGGGCTCATACGGTCGGATCGAGCGTATATGCTTATGACAATCACTTTGAAAACACAACCATTATTGATGACAATATCGAGTCGAGGCTAGAAGCCCTTGGCCGTGCGACCGTCGAACTTGCTAATGCTGTTGAATTAAGTGAGACACTTACAAGTTTTGGACCCCAAATATAATATAATCGCACCAATATAGTGTATTTATTCATATAGAATTATATTTCATTGAATCAAATAAGTGATGTTTGGATCTTATAATAGACTCCAAGAGTAATTAATCGCAGTTTAGAGTATTACTCAAGACCGACCAAACATACAGCTAAAGGGCACTGTCTAGTTCAACACCTCCTCAGTTGGCGTTCGGCCTTTGAGCGCTTGAATCGGCCGATCGTAATTGTAATGGTGTCTGAGGCGACTGAGCTAGCGTCTTGTGCTGGCTGGACTCCCCCGTTAGAACGAGTGAAAGCGGTCGATTCTCATTAAGGCAGTCTGAAACCACTTTTCGACCTGTCCCATTTCGACTTGACAAGACTAGCAAGCGAGAAGCCACGAGGAAGGCAGTACCCCCTCAGAATCACGAACTGGTCTACGGAGTACGAAACAGACGAAGACGTACTCGACCAGTTGGGAGAGTACAGACTCAGGTGTAGCGTATACTCAGTACTTCACAAAGCAACCTGTCGATGCCGAACTGTCGTGAGAGCGTCCGCTAAATAGTAAGTAACTGGGAAGGATGTTTGCTTACGCAAGGTGTGTCTAACACCCTGCAAGCAGACAGTTTAATCCACGAGGACCAGGTTCTTAACTTCCTCGTCAACACGATTGACGAGGAAGCTGAACCTGACTTCGCTCCGACCGCCGACACGACATCTGATGACATTCACGAGGTCCTCGTCGGCGCATGCGCCGACGGGACTTCGGTCTCAGCCCTTTGCGAGAAGAGCGAAGACTCACCGCACCACAACACGGTTCTGTACCACCTTCGTGAGAAGTCCACCTTCGTGAGAAGTTCGACCTGAAATCGGTCGAACAGATCGGCAACACACTGCTCCAGAAGGACGGTCTCGACGTATTCCCCAAGCAGGTGGAGGTCTGCGCAGACCTCCACCTGCGGCCCTACTACGGTGACGAGGACGAGACAGACGGTCTTTATCACTCAGAGGCAAATCGTGGAATGACTGCCTTCCACGCCTACGCGACACTCTACGCGCGTGTACCGAACAAGCGATTCACGCTGACAGTGCGCTGTCTCGAAGATGGCGACACTGCTAGCAGCGTCCTCGCGGAGTTTTTCGGTGTGCTCGACGGCCTTGACCTTAGTGTCAAGGCGGTCTATCTCGACCGTGAATTCTACAACAGCAAGTGTCTCACGTTGCTACAGGCGCACAACCACGCGTCCGTGATGCCGATCGTCCGCTGGGGAAAGACGATCAAGCAGGAACTCTCCGGAAGGGTGGAATCGCGTCATCCAGCACGATCTGACGGCTACACTCGACGGTCACAGCTGGACCGTCAAATTTCCAGTCTACATCGACTGTACCTACCAGAACGGACGCTACGACGAACACGGTGTGGCGCGTCACGGCTACGCCGCTGACGCGCCGTTCATCGACGAACCTCGACAGGCACGATCCCACTACAGCAAATGCCTCGGAATCAAAGCGAGCTAGCGCCTCTCAGAATCAACATTGATCTCGACGACGCAAGATCCTGCGAGACGATTGTTGTTTGTCTGGTTGAGCCTGTTGCTGCAAAACGTCTGGCGGTACTTGCAATGGGAGTACGTGCCAACGCCACGCCGTGGCAGGCGTCGCCTCTGGTGGTGGCCGTTCGAAGAGTCATCGACATGGTGACTCTGGCAGTGTGGACGGCCCTCACGGCGCGTCGGTCCGTCCCCGCAAATCGGCCACCTGATGACCGCTTCCACCGGTAACTGGTGACCGAGTGCGGCCTCCCGATTAGCGAACCCGCCGACTGCGACGACTTCCCTTCTCTTGATTTCGAGCTACGATACGGATAGTACAGATCCAGTTCTGGTTGGTCGGTAATTCACGCTTCAGCGGCTGTTAGTTAGGGACGCTTTGTGAGGTGCTGAATCTATTCGACCCACATCGAAGCGATTCAATACAATGACGCTGCCTAATGGTACTACGATTCAACAACAAAGAACTTTACTACGGATTCGGCTGTACGATCGCCTCAACCGGCGCAAAGATCCCGATGGCCGTAGGTTCACACAGGCCAAACACTCGACCCCAGGGACGGCGACGCGCGTCACGCGTGACGCGCTCGCCGTTAAAAATCCAATCTGGGTACTTGGAGACAGCGCCTACGACATTCTTGACTGGCACGACCTCCTGCTGGTTGTAGGGGTCGTGCCAGTCGCCCAATACAATCCGTGCAACACTAACAACCAGAAAGACATCGAGTACAAGGTCGGAGACCGTGTTGAGGATCATGGAAAAGACGCGCAATTAGAGCAGTACATCTTCGACGAGACATACGACCGGCGTACAGGAGTTGAGCGAACCAACGGTGCTTGCAAGAATGCGGCCACGGGCGCGAATGTGCGCGAGGCCGCGCTCACGCGAAAACAGAAGTGGTCATTGCTCTGAGTATCGGGATCGTAATTGCAACCACCAATTACGAGCGAGGAGACGGTCCTGAGCGTGAGAAACTCAAGCTATGAGTTAAATTTTATAAACGTCTAAACATAGCTAAATAAATATTATTTATAGACTTTACAATTGTAATGTAATTGTTATATCACAAATACGCTTGCTAACTCAGGCCATTTGAATAGGTAGGATATGTGGCATTGGAAATATCCCAAATCTATTTAAACATCAATATCTAGGATATTCGCAATGCTGCAGAATAGAAATTCAGTTCTTAATAGTGAACTAGATCGTAAAATTAGTCACTGTGCACAAACACTACGAGAACGGGCACCAGCGGTAGACAAGGAAGCAACAATCCCATCAGAGAACTTTGAGTTGCTTGGTCAGAATGATATGTTAATTCTTTCGGCTCCCGAAAATTGTGGCGGATATGACATAGGATTCGGTGGAAATGGAAGGAAAGAGAAAGTCGAAATTCTCGAACGAATAGCCTCAGCATGTTCAAATACAGCTCAGTGCCTTAATACCCACCTGTCGGCACTGGGAACAATTAGCCTTCTAGGGGATGAAAAACAGATAGAAAGATTTGCTAATGAAATAATTGAACGAAACACTATATTTTCCTATTATGGAAGTGAACCTGATCAAGAATTTGACACAGAGGAAGGAGATCGTATAAAATACGACACCATTGTGGAACGTAACGGTGATGAATGGATCATTGATGGAGAAAAATTTTTTGCGACCAACTCCTTGTATGCTGACTATCACTTGGTGTTTGCGATGGAAGAAGATGCAACAGATATGTCCGATTTGCGGGTTGCAATTGTTCCTGACGATGCTGATGGAATTGCCATCCATGACTCATGGGACGGAATGGGACAACGAGCGACGGCTTCCGGGAGGGTCGAATTTAATAGTGTCCGAATCCCTGATGACAACGTAATTGGTGAACCAGGTGCACTAATCGAATCGGGGATTGGAGGATTCGGCTTTCAACTTGATTTCGCTGCACATTTCGTTGGCATCGCCGATGGTGCACTTCGCTTCACGAAGCGATGGTTGGATGAAGAGGCAAAACCTCCATCTGACCTTGATAGTCTTTCGGAAGATCCCCATGTTCAACTTCGTATCGGTGATATGGACATTCAAGTGAACGCTGCTCGTGAGTTAGTTCGTGAAGCTGCTCGACAACTTGACGCAGCTGAATCAGAAAAAGAGATGAAGACTGCCGGAACAGCTGTTTACAGATCGAAAGTGTTTGCATCAGAAGTTGTTGTTGATATTTCAAGTAGACTGTTCCAGATCACAGGTGCGCGGTCGACAAGCAAAATGTATAATTCAGATAGGTTTTGGCGAGACGGACGTACCCTCGTCCTTCACGATATTATAGATAAACAGAAAACAAAAGTTGCTCGTGATGTACTTGGCCTCGAGAGTCCGACAATGAGTACGCGTTAGCCTTCTTATAAACAAGTGCTTTTGTTAGCAATAATTGTTATATATTTAGCAGTAGTGTTGGGATAATTCTCTGACTCGTTTTGAATATATAGACGCACTCTTCTGTAAGATATTGTAGGACAGGACACAACAGTAGCCAGAAGTCCCAGCAGGCAAGGATGGCGCGGACGCGCCACCCGACGAACGATGTTTCCAATCTAGACATTCGTCTCGAAGCGTCGGACCGCGAATCTGCTGGCATACATTCACTGGCATGACGGCACCTATTGCCCGCGTTGCCGGGGCGTATCGGTGATTCGGTACGGCAGCTTTCGAGTGTTCCAGCGATTCCGCTGTAAGAATTACGACCGAACATTCAACGACCAGACAGGCAATGTTTTCGAACACTCAGTACCTCACAAAGCCGGTTAGTTAGAACGTCTGCTTGCTGAAGATGTGTCCAAGCACCAGCAGCAAGCAGACAGTGAAATCCACGAAGACCAACTCCTTAACTTCCTCGTCAAGTCGATTGACGAGAAAGTTTCTCTGAACCTCACCAATAACGCTGAAATCGATGCAGAGGACATCTACGAGGTCCTCGTCGGCGCAACCGCCGACGGGACCTCGATCTCGACGCTATGCAACCCCAGTGAAGACTCGCCATCGGCGAACACGAACTTCTACCACCTTCGGGTGAAATTTGAGCCGTTCCGGCTCGAACGAGTCGCTAACACGCTTCTTCGACGAGACATCGTCGAATTGCTCCCCGAGCAGGTGGAAGTCTGCGCATACCTCCACCTGCGGCCCTTCTACGGTGACGAAGACAACACAGACGCTCTCTACCACTCGGAAGCGAAGCGTGGAACCACTTCGTTCCACGCCTACGCCACACTCTACGTGCGTGTGAAGAATAAACGCTACACGCTGGCGTTGCGCCGTCTCGAAGACGGCGACACCGCCAGCAGCGTCCTTGCTGAGTCCCTCGGTGTTCTCAACGGCCTTGACACCGAGGTCAAGGCCGTCTACCTTGATCGCGGATTCTACGACAGCAAGTGTCTCACGCTGCTACAGGCCCACAACTACGCCTACGTTGCTCCGATCATCCGGTGGGATGAAGCGATTAAACAGGAACTCTCGGAAGGGTGGAGTCGCATCATTCAACACGACCTGACAGGGAACTCGACGGCCACAGATGGACCGTCGAGTTTCCCGTCTACATCGACTGTGTCTACCAGCGAGGACGATATGACGAGCACGGCATGGCGCGTCACGGCTACGCCGCTGACGCGCCGTTCATCGAGACACCACGCGACGCTCGATACCACTACAGCAAACGCTTCGGTATCGAGTCGAGCTATCGCTTGTCCGAGCAAGCGATAGCGACGACAACGACGCGTGACGCGACGATCAGACTGCTGTACGTCGTAGTGAGTCTGCTGCTACAGAACGTTTGGCGGTATCTGCACTACGAATACGTGGCGACGCCCCGCCGAGGCGGGCGTCGCCTCTGGTGGTGGCCATACAAGGAGTTCGTCAACATGATTCGCCGGGCTGCGTGGACGGCCCTTGCGGTGCCTCGGGCCGTCCCCGCAAACCGGCCACCTGACGACCGATTCCATCGGTAGTCACTGACCGGGGACGCCACCTTATGAGTGGCTACGTTGCCGCGTCGGCGGCTGACTGCCGCCGACAGCGACAGCTCCGTCTTCGATTAGCGTTGTTCAACCGCTATCGACGACACATGACGACAGAACAGGCGACTCAGGTCAGGCTAACTGGCGATGTTTTGTGAGGTACTGACACTCAGCCGTCAAACTCAGCAAGTGGTATCTCGCCATCTACACCTCCACCCGCTCATCACCAGTCTTCGCCAGCCAGACGTTGAAATTGATGTGTCCTACAAGTCGGTGTACCGGCGCGTTCAGCGCTTTCTGCGAGCGCTGGATGCGCCGGCCATAACTAAAAGTCCGGTCGATATCGACGGACTGTACGTGAAAGCAGGTCTCAAAAAACGCGAGCGAGACGCCTTATCGAACTCACATGGCCTGTTCACGCGGGAGAAGGATCGTACGAGGAGGCAGGCCACCCGTGTTCATTCTGGCTGATCGCGGCACCAGCGATCGATAAGTGCTACCGTCGAAAACCATCGACTAATCGACAAAAGACTCCTGCTTGCTGACCGTAAAGGGGAGTTGCCAACTATCTATACCGATGCTTTCGAAATTGTGAACCGCTCGAGGAGGAAGACACATTCGACCGTCCATACGTCGTCCACGGTGATGATGAATACGTCAATGAGATACTCATGTCAATACCTGCGAGAGCCACAGATCGCTGGTGCGATCCCGGCTCTCGCCCCACTGAGATATCTTCAAAGACAAATACACGCCATATCTCCGAGCGTTCCAACTTCGCCGTCTCATCTACAAAACCAGGGAAAGAGGCGTTGGAAACCACCTCGGGGACTGTATTACGACTCACCAACAATCTACGCCACAAGAGCGTTCCTTATAGTCCGATCCTCTTCACACCAACCGAATTCGCCGCAGAATACCTATCCCCTTTACTTGTACGCACACTTACTATAGACCTCACCTTGAATCGAGAAGAACACAGTTTATGGACTTGAATTTGCCGGCGTCCACGTTGTCCTCGACGGTCTCATGTGGACCGTCCGGTTTTCTGTATGCATCGACTGTATCTGCCTAAATTTACAGTTACATTTCTGTTATAAATTGCAGTGATACAATTATAGAATATATGGAGTTGTGCTATCATTGTCCCATAACCATGCCGCCATTTCCGGTGAAATTAATAACTAATGTTTTGGTATTAAAGATCAATGTGAATGCGGACATGAGAAGATATATGTACTATCATGAACGATCCCATATTGAGAATGATGTGTGACCATAGCAAACATACCATTCAATTTTCGCCTAAACAACAAAGGATGACAATGGCAAAAGATTTGATTTGCTACAGTTTGAGTGGTGGGATATATGTCTGTTAGTACTGAAATATTACGAGTGCTCATCAACGGTCTTACTAATGGTATGATGTTATTTTTAATTTCTGCTGGTCTAACTCTTATTTTTGGAGTATTAAATGTTATTAATATTGCGCACGGATCTTTCTATATGTTTGGAGCGTACACGGCATACTTAATGATGTCAAGTGAAATTACCTTAATTCAGTATGGTGGCTTTTGGATAGCCTTAATCATCTCTGGCGTTGTCGTTGGTATAATTGGTGGTATTGTAGAACGAGGCATAATTAAAAGAATATACGATGAGGACCACATAATGCAATTATTATTGACTTTCTCATTAGTAATTGTGTTTGATAATTTTATCAATATAGTTTTTGGTAGTGAGTTTAAATCAGTCACAATGCCTTCACTCCTCCAATTCCAAATCAATGTTCTAGATGTCGTCGTACCAGTGTATAACCTATTCTTAGTTGGAATCGGAGTCATAATAGCATGCATCTTAACTGCATTATTCCGGTACACCCAGTACGGTAAATCCATCCGAGCTGCCGCTCAAGATCGGGAAATGGCGGCCGCACTCGGAGTGAATATACCTCTGATATATACTAGTATATTTGTACTAGGGAGCGTACTCGCTGGGCTTGGTGGTGCGCTCTCAGCACCATACTCAACGATTCATCCAACTATGGGTGAAGAAATTATCATTGACGCTTTCATTGTCGTTGTGATCGGAGGACTTGGATCGTTCACTGGCGCCATCATTGGATCACTTCTCATTGGATTTTTGAATTCGATTACTTTTGTGGTTATGCCCGAGTTACAGAGTGTGCTTCCCTTTTTGATCATGTCAGTAGTGATATTAATTAGACCTGGTGGACTAATGGGGGTAGAAGAGTGATGGAGATACCTCGTTCAATACTTCGTTCCAGACAAAATACCATCGTTTTAGGGACGATTGTACTATTGGCTCTGTTACCAATGCTGGGATTCGATACCCGTTTCCTCGGGTTAGTAATAGATTCAATGATTTTGGTATTATTCGGGATGGGGTTGAATATTCTATTCGGATACACAGGATTACTATCATTTGGCCATAGCGCGTTTTATGGCATTGCCGCATATGCGTTCGGACTCTCAATAACTAACAGTTATGGACTTATTCCGACAACGCATTCAGTTATACCTGCAATTCTCATTGGTGTGTTTGTCGCGACACTAACTGCGGCAATTGCTGGTGTTGTAATCGTACAGCGAGGAGGTATTTACTTCGCGATGCTAACACTAGCATTGACTATGTTGTTCTACGAACTCGCCAACACATTATCTAATATTACTGGAGGTGATAACGGCCTAATTGTGCCATCGCAAACAATTGACTTGGGTGTTTATTCCTTTAGTTCTGCGGACACCAAAATGTTCTACTATTTGGTCTTAGTAATAGTTGTGTTATCACTATTATTCGCATGGAGGATCGTCAACTCGCCGTATGGAGAACTAATAACTGCGGTACGAGAAAACCCGGAGAGATTGAATTTCATCGGGTTGTCGGCTAAGTTCTACCAATGGACCGCGTTCGTCATAAGCGGTGCTTTTGCGGGTCTTGCTGGATCATTAGCCGCCTTGCGTAATTACGTCGTGTCACCATCGCTGTTAAGTTGGACTACGGCAGCTGATCCGCTTCTCGTCACCCTAATCGGAGGTGCTTATAGTTTCTTAGGACCTGTGATTGGCACCATAGTCTACGTTGGAATCGAAGAGATACTTATCCGATTCACTGACTACTGGCAGATCAGTGTTGGAATCATATTAGCCTTCATTGTACTATTCTTCCCTAACGGAATTCTTGGCGTTTGGGAAAATAGAAGCGATTATGATCTTCAACTATTATTAAAAGAGCAAATAGGGAATAGATACACCCAATTCAAAAAATTATTCAGTGGTGATCAACAATGACTGACAAAATAATCGAACTTGAAAACGTATCGAAGCAGTTTGGAGGAATAGTTGCAATTGATGACGTAACCATCAACTGTGATGATGAGGGTGTTACTGCTCTCATCGGGCCCAACGGTGCAGGGAAGACAACACTATTTAATCTCATAACTGGTAAATTACACCCAACAAGTGGGACTATTGCCTACAAAGGTAAAGATATCACGAACGAAGGTGTCGCTGCACGTGTGAAACAGGGAATTGGTAGGTCCTTCCAACTAAACAATTTATTTGATGATCTTACGGTACGTCAAAACATTAGGGCGTCAATCACTGCAAGAACACGGAACAGGTTCAATTTTTATTCGCCTGTCGGTACCAACGTAGAAATATCCAAAGAAGTCGATGAAATACTTGAATTACTAGATCTCCAAAGGGTAGAAAATATAAGTTGTAACAAACTAGCCTATGGCGATCAACGACGTGTTGAGATCGCCTTATCATTAGGAACTGATCCTGACTTCGTTCTCCTTGACGAACCAACTGCTGGTCTTAACCCAGATGAGACTGAAGAATTTGTAGACCTATTAGAATCAGTTAACGAACAGACTAATAAGTCATTTTTAATTATTGAACATGATATGGATGTTGTGTTCTCCATTGCATCGCGGGTCATCGTGTTGAACGAGGGTGCGATAATTGCAGATGGTTCTCCAAAGTCTATTCAACAAAATGATGATGTCGAGAAAGCGTATCTTGGAACCGAAAACTTTGATGAGATCCGTTCAGATAGTAAAAACGAGAGTAAATTCAATAGTAAGCAGCCTATACTATCATTAGATGATGTCAATTCATTTTATGATGAGAGTCATATTCTTCATAATGTGTCGATGTCGATAAACGAGGGTGAAGTTATCGCGCTACTCGGCCGAAATGGAGCAGGGAAAACAACGATACTTCGAAGCATTATCGGCGTTGTTTCTCCCAGGTCTGGTAGTGTTGTGTTCAACGGTAACGAAATTTCAGGAATGCCCACACATAAGATTGCGAGAACTGGTATAGGTTATGTCCCACAAGAGAGACGTATTTTCCCAAATCTAACTGTCGAAGAAAATATAGAAGTTGCTATAGAACCGGACTCAAATTGGTCGATTAAGAGGCTTTACGATATCTTCCCACGACTTGAAGAACGAAAATATAATGATGGGAAAAATTTGAGTGGGGGAGAACAACAGATGTTATCGATTGCGCGTACCTTAGGAACAGATCCGGATCTGTTATTACTTGATGAGCCCAGTGAAGGACTTGCACCAGTTATTGTGAACAAACTTCAAAAGAATCTTTCGCGACTCATTGAAGAGACAGATATCACATTGATACTCACAGAGCAGAATTCTGAACTCGCGTTCTCGTTAGCCGACCGCATTGCTCTAGTAGACAAAGGACAGATTGTTTGGACAGGTACCCCATATGAACTTGACAATAGTGAGGAATTGATCCAAAAGCATCTTACAGTAGCCAAAGCAGGAAAGAAATAAATTAATTCTCCAATTGTATCTCGCATTATTAGCAATAGTACAACGAGACCGTGACAGTGCAGAATTGCTACAGCATGTCATAGAATACGTCTCACTCCCTTTACCTGACGATTATATAGCTCTCATTTTGCGTAAGAGCCTGTAGTTTAGCCAGTCATAGGTTTTGTCCAAGATTGATGCCGTGAATAATCCCTGTTGAGAACCATTGTACGACATGCTCTTGCTAAGTAAAAAGTATCAGACGCATCCTATGGCAAAACGGTCATGAGTATCTACAGCGACGTTGTGTGACCTGAGCCCAAAGCCATTAAGTTGTATTAGACGGGATTTCAGCCTGTAGCGTTACTCGATACCCGTTAGTGGTAATTCGACGACGCTCTTCTCAACAGGATTTCCGAAACGATGTCATGGCGGCCCTGCGACGGGTTTTCGATCTTCGAAATGACATAAGCGAGCACGCAAAGTTTGTCTGCCAGTATCTCTTCGGGTAGCGAATTGTGATACGAGCTTATCGTTCTGGTGCCTGCTCCTTGATGAAATTTATAGTCTCGTCTATCGAAGTGCCAGGGCCGAAGATCGCTGCGACGCCTTCCTCTTCGAGTTCATTGCAGTCCTCCTCAGGAATGACCCCACCCACGAGAACGAGCGTGTCGTCTCTGGCACTGTACTTGTCGAGTCCGTTCATAATCTTCGGGACCAGCGTGTCGTGGGCCCCGGAGAGAATTGAGATGCCGAGCACGTCAACATCCTCCTGGACCGCTGCCTGAACGATTTCGTCGGGCGACTTGTGCAATCCGGAGTATATGACCTCAAAGCCGGCGTCGCGGAACGCACGCGCAATGACGTGTGCACCGCGGTCGTGACCGTCCAGTCCTACTTTCGCTACCATACATCGGATACTTTGCTGCTTGCTCTCAGTACTCACATAGATATCTTTTACGCAGTTCCGTATAATCCTATCGGAAATCGGAATGTGCATGCGTAAAGTTGATAAATTTACATTAGAATCGAATGTATTTCATAATAGGTCGGCTACCGAAATAGAGGTGACCAATATATTTGATCTATGTGATGCCTCCATAACCGGTTCGTGAAGTGAAAGTCGATGGTATTGTCAGGATCCAGACCGTGTCAGAAGATTTATAGAGGCCGTTCTTCCTGAAACCGATGTATGAAGACCATTCAAGACCGTTTTGACTATTGGTACTACGGCAACTGGATCAAATACTCGATTGTTTTGGGGCTGTCATTCATACTTGTGATTTGAATTGCGAAAATTCCAGCTTCATGAAGCCCATATTGAGGAGGTGCCGCTCAAATAGGACAGCGATTGGTTGTTTGAACATTCTCTAATGGGATGCGAATCGACCAGGCCTTCCAAAACGGTATAATTTGACGTCTCCCACGATTCGACGCCGATCAGATGGGTGTGATGTTCTCCTGGTAGGCACCGTAGTGGTCCTCAAACACCTGCATAATTTCGCCCATCGACGCGTACGCTTTCACTGCGTCGATGATGAACGGCATCACGTTCTCTTTGCGATCAATTGCTTCCGATAGAGCCGCGAGCGTAGCGTCGACTTCCCCGTCGTCGCGCTCATCTTTCACCTCCTTGAGCCGCGTTAGCTGGCGGTCGCGTGTTGTTTCGTCGACTTCGAGGATCTCCGGGGAAGTGTCCTCCTCGATCGTGTGCTCGTTGACACCGACAACGACTTCCTCGCCGCTTTCAACCCGCTGTTGGTACTCATAGCTCGCCTCTCCTATCTCTCGGTGGAAGTAGCCCTGTTCGATGCCCTCGAGGACACCGTCACGAACCGATCCTTCGCCCATTTCCCTGATTTCTTCGATGTAGGCCATGATTTCCTTCTCGAGTTCATTGGTGATCTTCTCAATTGCGAAGCTACCTCCCATCGGATCGACGATGTCAGCCGCACCCGACTCCTCAGAAATGATCTGCTGGGTGCGTAAGGCGACACGGACGGCCTTCTCGCTCGGAAGAGCTAGAGCTTCGTCGAAGCTGTTCGTGTGCAGCGATTGGGTGCCGCCGAAGACGGCAGCCAATGCCTGAATCGTCACTCGGGCGATGTTGTTCAAAGGCTGCTGGGCAGTGAGAGACTGTCCCGCAGTCTGGGTATGAAACTTAAGACGCTTTGATTCGGGGTTCTGGGCACCGTACCAGTCTTCCATTACACGGCCATAGATGCGACGCGACGCGCGGAATTTGGAGATTTCCTCGAAAATAGAGTTGTGACAGTTGAAAAAAAAAGAGAGTAGCGGCGCGAACTCGTCAACGTCGAGTCCTCGGTCGAGACAGTCCTCAACGTAAGCGAAGCCATCGGCGAGCGTGAATGCTGCCTCTTGGACGGCTGTCGAACCAGCCTCCCGGATGTGATAGCCTGATATGGAGACAGGATGAAACTTTGGTGTCTCCTCAGTGGCAAACTCGATTGTGTCAGTTACGACGTCCAACGAAGGATCCGGCGGAATAACCCACTCCCGCTGAGCGATGAATTCCTTGAGCATATCGTTCTGAAGTGTACCGCGTATCTCCTCGCGTGGGACGCCTTGCTGCTCGGCCAAGGCGATATACATCGCGTAGATGACTGGTGCCGACGGGTTGATCGTAAACGACGTAGATACCTTGTCGATTTCGATTCCATCGAAGAGGATCTCCATATCCCGAAGCGTGTCGACAGCGACGCCTTCCTTGCCGACCTCGCCTTCGCTCATTGGATCATCAGAGTCGAGCCCCATCAGCGAAGGCATGTCGAAGGCAGTCGAGAGGCCAGTCTGACCCTTATCTATGAGGTAGTGGAACCGCTCGTTGGTCTCTTCGGCGGTTCCGAACCCCGCAAACTGGCGCATTGTCCACGTCCGTCCCCGGTACATGGTTGGATACGGGCCGCGCGTGTACGGCGGTTCGCCGGGAAAACCGATCTCCTCCTCAAAGTCGATGTCGGCTACATCAGCGGGTGTGTAGAGGCGGTCAACCATGTGATTTGAGACTGTCGCGAAGCGGCCCTTCCGTTCGCCGTGGGATTCGAGAACCGAATCTAGTGACTCCTCTTCCCACCGGTCCCGTTGCTCCTGAATAGCATCGAGCTCGTGGTCGTCGAACATTACTTTGAATATGTGTGGCAGATTCTAAAATGTTGTTATCAGCATCTAGAGCCGAGTGGTCCACCGTCAGTCACTGCTTGTCCGGCACTAATCCTGTCACACCGATGGCGTTTCACACGGAAGGATGGAGAAAGAGACGTCGGCTACCGTCATTTCAATGTTTAATACCATCGCTTGTTTTTTGACAGGTATGAAACATAGATCTGTAGTCTTGAGCAGTGGCAGTCGGCTGCCGCGGTCTAGTCGTTCGACTAACTTGAGTATATGCTAATGAGCCAAGAAGACACTAGTCGACTCGGGGATCTAATCGGCAGACCCGTCGAGACTGTGCGCGATTTCACGGTTGGATCAGAGAAAGTCGCTGAGTTCGCGCGAGTCATCGGCGACACGAGTTCAGTTTACATGGGCGCGGTCGCAGTCGACCGCCAATGTGGTGATGAAACCCCCGCTCCACTTACGTTCACGCGCGCTGGCCTCTTCCCTTAGTACCGGTTTTCGGACCACGGACCATGCGGGTTCGACCTCGGTTCGACCGTCGCTTCGAAATTCATGGTGAGTAGGAATTTGAGTTCGAACGACCAGTCTCAGTACCTCACAAAGCCGGTTAGTTAGAACGTCTGCTTGCTGAAGATGTGTCCAAGCACCAGCAGCAAGCAGACAGTGAAATCCACGAAGACCAGTTCCTTAACTTCCTCGTCAAGTCGGTTGACGAGAAAGTTTCTCTGAACCTCACCAATAACGCTGAAATCGATGTAGAGGACATCTACGAGGTCCTCGTCGGCGCAACCGCCGACGGGACCTCGATCTCGACGCTATGCAACTCCAGTGAAGACTCGCCATCGGCGAACACGACCCTCTACCACCTGCTGACGAATTTCGAGCCGTTCCGGCTCGAACGAGTCGCTAACACGCTCCTACGGCGACATATTGGCGAACTGCTCCCTGAGCAGGTGGAGGTCTGCACAGACCTCCACCTGCGACCCTACTACGGTGACGAAGACGACACAGACGGCCTCTACCACTCCGAGGCGAAGCGCGGAACCACCGCGTTCCACGCTTACGCCAGACTCTACGCACGCGTAACGAACAAACGGTACACGCTGGCGGTGTCGCCGTCTTCGGGTGATCGGGGTTTGGTTTGAATACTCGTTTCGGACGCGTTCGCTCGAGTTGCCGGATTCGAATAGCGTTCCAACGTTGCCAAGATTCAGAAGTGACGCAAACCACTCCGAGACGGCGACACCGCCAGCAGCGTCCTTGCTGAGTTCCTCGGTGTTCTCGACGGCCTTGACCTCGGTGTCAAGGCCGTCTACCTTGATCGCGGATTCTACGACAGCAAGTGTCTCACGCTGCTACAGGCCCACAACTACGCCTACGTTGTCCCGATCATCCGGTGGGATGAGGCGATTCAAGACGAACTCAGCAAAGGCTGGAGTCGCGTGATCGAACACGAACTCGCTGAGCGGGTAACATTCCCTGTGTTCATCGACTGTGTCTACCAGCGAGGACGATATGACGAGCACGGCGTGGCGCGTCACGGCTACGCCGCTGACGCGCCGTTCATCGAGACACCACGCGACGTTCGATACCACTACAGCAAACGCGACGGCGCGGCAGATACGGCGGGCCATGGGAATGCGATCGAGAATCCCGAACTAAGCCGACCATCCTCGTTCGCATCCATCACGTGGCCAGATGGGGAATGCGATAGCCGCCCAGATCCCGCGGCCGTTGAGGAAGGTGACTCAGGACCGACGCTACTAACCGAGGGAATATCATCGACCGATTTCGTCCGGTGCACCCGGGCGAGCGGCGATTTCAATCTGATCCTTTACGACCAGGACTACGCGCGCCGACTAGGAAACCGGAACATCTTCGGACAGGGGATGATCACCGCCTGCTATGCTTCGACGGTACTCTCGAACTGGTTCGGCATCGAGACGGTAACCCAATTTCGGAATCGGTTCACTGCTCGTGTTTGGCCTGGAGATATCCTCACCGTCACGGGAGTCGTTGTAGGCGTCAAATTCCCGTTAGTCGACGTTGCGTTTTCGATCGCTAGGGAGGGCAGTGAGGTCGTCTTGCAGGGTGATGCGCCCGTGGATTTCTCCGGCTGACGGGATCACGCTCATGACCGACTGCGATCAGACGAGGTATGCTCAGGCGGATACTCAACCGTCGGCTTCGGACAGGCCATATTCTCGGTCGATGAGAGTCGAATTCAATGGTCTGACCAAGCCCAGGTCAATGTAATCCAATGGAATCGATCCGATCGCAGTGAGTAAAATATATTTTAAGTTATATTTAAGGTGTCGTATATAGATATGTTACCGTGCAACTCGATAGCATTCGTGTCGTTGATTTGACTCGGCTCCTTCCAGGACCGTATGCGACCCAGTTGCTTTCGGACATGGGAGCAGAAGTGATCAAGATCGAAGATCCGGATTTGGGCGATTATGCGCGATTCATAGAACCGAAGGTGGCCGACGACGTGGGCGCCGTCTTCTCTGCCATCAACCGTGGCAAGAAAAGTGTAACTATCAATCTCAAAGATGAGGGCGGTCTTGAGGCCTTCTACAAGATCGTCGCAGACGCGGATGCCGTGATTGAACAGTTCCGCCCTGGCGTCGCCGCCCGCCTCGGCGTCGACTATGAATCCGTCCGTATCCACAATCCAGACATTGTCTACTGTTCACTGTCCGGATACGGACAGGACGGGAACTACCGGGACCGCGTCGGTCACGATCTAAACTACGCAAGCATGGCGGGGTTGATTGACATGACTCGGGACAGTGAAGGTTCAAAACCCGAGATTCCCGGTTTCCTAATCGGTGACATAGCCGGTGGAACATTCACGGCGCTCAGCATGGTCAGCGCTCTCTTGAGCCGAGAGTTGAATAAGGGCGATAGTAACTACATCGATTTGTCCATTACTGACACACTACTGTCATTTTCGCACGCCGTCGCGCCGCTCGCGCTGAACGGAGATCAACCCCGCCCTGGGCGCACCGAACTGACAGGAAAATTCCCCTGCTACGACGTGTATGAGACAGCTGATGGCAGATATCTCTCGATTGGTGCACTCGAGCCAAAATTTTGGCGGACGCTCTGCGAGGAACTCGGCCAGGAAGAACTGATCGAAAGACATCGAGCGGAGGACGAGGCGACGCGAGTGGCCGTGCGCGAGCGACTCGCGGAGACGTTCCGATCGAAGACCCTCGAAGAATGGAAATCTCGACTCGCCCAGAAGGAGGTCATGTTCGCTCCGGTACAGACAATAAGCGAAGCTGTGACCGACGACCATGTTCGAAGTAGGGGGATCGTACGCGATGCCAACGGATTGATACCACGTATCGGATACCCGGCCAAGGTACGCCATGGGCTCCAGCAGACCGACGAATCAGTTCCTGAGATGGGCGAACACACGGAGGAAGTTCTCGAAGAAGCGGGTATCGACCAAACAGAGTTCGAGGAGTTGCGAAGACAGGATGTGGTGTAACCCGTTGATGAGACATTCGACCACCGTATCCTGCCAGAGAACGTCGGCGACGCGCTGACGACGCGACTACGGTCGGGAAGTTGTCCGGGTCACTATGACGAACGGACTAGTGATCGCTCTCCGTCACGATTTCCCCGTCCTCCCAGACGTAGAACCCTTCGCCTGTCTTCTTGCCGAGTTTTCCCGCCCTTGCCTTTCGTTTTAGGATCTGGGGCGGCTTGTAACGCTCCCCGAGTTCTTCGCGCAGGTATTCCATCACATCCAGGTTGACGTCAATTCCAGTGTGATCAACCGTCTCGATGGGGCCCATTGTGTGGTTGTAGCCAAGTCGCATCGCAGTATCGATGTCCTCTGCGCTTGCGACGCCTTCCTGAAGCATGCGGAGCGCTTCGATACTAAGCATCGCTCCCAGTCGCGATGACGCAAAGCCAGGGAAATCCTCGACAGTGACGGCGGTCTTGCCGGTCGACTCGGCGTACGCCTCACCGACCGAGAGCGTCTCGTCGTACGTCTGTTCGGCGAGGACGACCTCAATGAGCGGCATAATGTGGGGAGGTTTAAAGAAATGGAGTCCAATCATGCGACCCGGTTCGTCAAGCGTGCTCGCGATCTCAGTTACCGAAAGCGAGGATGTGTTAGTTGCGAGAACGGCATCCGCTGGTGCGTGATCATCGACGGTCTCAAACGTCTCCTTCTTGAGGTCCATCCGTTCGGGGATAGCCTCGATCACGAGGTCTGCATCCGCGACCGCTGCCTCTATCGAGGTAGTCCCCGAAAGTCGTTCAAGCGTGGCATCCCGCTCTTTCGTTCCAATTTTTCCGTGCTCAATGCCCCCCTCTAGGTTCGCCTCAATCGCCTCGAGTCCCTCTTGTATGAGGCCTTCGTCGATGTCTCGGACGGTAACCTCGTGTCCCGCCATTGCGCTTACCTGTGCTATTCCGTGTCCCATAGAGCCGACTCCAAGGACGCCGACGGTCATTTTGTCGATCATACAGTTGGTATGATTTTCAACCGAAGATAATATACTTTGGCATGACCTTGCCCGGTCCTGGGCTTTGCACCACCGACTTTTCGGATTTGTTGTCCGAGGACTTGCTACGTTCGAGATAAGTGTAGATGAGATCAGGGAGCGAACGTCGCGGCGATATTGTTCGGCGGCGGAAACTCTAAGTAGGTTGGCCAATATCCCAGATGTATGTCTGAGGCAGTCATAGTTGATGCCGTCCGTACGCCGTTCGGAAAGTATGATGGATCGTTCGCGGACACGCACCCACAAGATTTAGCGGCGAAACCGATCGAAGCTCTTCGCGACCGAAACGAATTAATTCATGGGACGATCGAAGACGTCATCTACGGCTGTGTGACGCCGATCGGTGAACAGGGGCTCAATATCGCTAGACTTGCACCGATGGTGGCCGGGTTGGGCGACATAGTCCCTGGCGTCCAGCTTAACCGTATGTGCGGGTCCGGCCAGCAGGCAGCAAACTTCGCGGCGGCGAACATCATGGCTGACCAGCACGACGTCCTAATCGCCGGCGGCATCGAACATATGACTCGTGTTCCGATGGGATCAGACGGCAACTCCCAAGAGGGTATCCTTGACCGTCACGCGGTCACGGACACCTACTTAGAACACTTCGACGAGATCGTCGATCAAGGAGAAGGAGCTGAACGCATTGCCGAGGAATATGGCATCTCGCGCGAGCAGGTTGATAAGATTGCGGTCGATTCCCAGCAGCGCTGGAAAAACGCCTGGGATGACGGCCGGTATGATGATCAGCTCATTCCCGTCGAGACGGAACTCGATGGCGAACGGGTCGTGGTGGAACAGGACGAACACCCGCGGCCGGGGACGGACCTTGATAGCCTCTCGGAACTGCCGCTCTCGTTTCGGGACGAAGGCGACGGCGTGCACCACGCAGGCAATTCCTCGGGTATCGTCGATGGATCGTCCGCGCTGTTGCTCGCCAGCCGAAAGGCGGCCAACGAGCATAGCTGGGAACCGATGGCGCGAATCGTAGCGACAGAGGTAGTCGGGGTCGATCCAGTAACAATGCTCAAGGGGCCGATCCCGGCGACTGAGCAGGTTCTGGAGAAAACAGACATGTCCGTTGATGATATAGATCTTTTTGAAGTTAACGAAGCGTTCGCCTCAGTGATCGGAGCCTGGCTCGAGGAGACTGGCGCCTCTTGGGAGAAGGTCAACGTCAACGGCGGCGCCATTGCACACGGCCACCCCCTCGGCGCAACTGGGGCGATGCTGCTTACGAAACTTGCCCACGAACTCCAGCGTACCGGCCAGGACTATGCTTTGTGCACTATGTGTATTGGCTTCGGGCAGGGGATTGCGACGATCATTGAGCGTATCTGAGGTTCTGGACGCTAACTCCCTGTGTTGACGTAACCGAACGAACCAATCCCAACCTTTCCACGCTGCCCTTATCGAACGAGTATTGGTACCACAGATGTCACGTGCACCATAGATGTTTCATCATCGGTTACTGCGACACCGCGGGCGTCGCTAGGTCGAACCATTCAACCCATTCGGACATTGTCGCGCCGGCCGTTACAGCAATCCATACTGCTTGGCGATCGTATTAAGTTGAATTTCGTCAGTTCCCTCGACGATACGGAGCACACGCGCGTACTTGAGACGGTGCATGAACGGGTTCTCCTCTGACAGGCCGTTGCCGCCGTGGATCTGGACGACGTCGTCGGCTATCTCCCAGAACGCATTCGTTGCAAGCCACTTGAAGATCGAGGACTCCTCGACGGTGCGATCGTCTCGGTCCATCGCCGAGGCGAGACGCAATCCGGTCGTATCGGCGGCATAGGTTTTCGCTCGGCCACGGGCAATCTTATGAGCAACCCCTTGGTACGAGCCGATCCGATTACCGAATGCCTGTCGATCGGACGCGTAGTCCGTGGCACGGTCGAGGAGGAACTGCGAGTGGCCGACTGACTCTGCACCTAGCTCGAGTCGACCCAAAGAGAGGAAGTCCATCGCGGTGTAGAAGGCGTCGTCAAGGGTCCCGAGAACCCGATTAGCGGGCACCCGGACGTCGTTGAAGTGAACTTCGGATTGATACCCGATCTGGCCGACAGCGTTGTTGATGGAACCAATCTCGTACTCGTCGGACTCGACGAGAAAACATGTGATGCCGCCGTACCGTCCTGCTTTCTCCTGAGGTGCCGTCCGGGCGAAGACCTGCATGAAATCCGCGTACGGCCCGTTGGTTATCCATTGTTTAGTTCCATTGATAACCCACTCGTCACCATCACGTTCGGCGGTTGTTTCCATGTTCGGCGAATCCGAGCCGGTCCCAGGTTCAGTTTGTGCGAATGCGGTGGATTTCTCCGCCTGCATGGTCGGCTTTAAGAACCGCTCGATCTGGTCGCCTTCGGCTTCCAACAATAGCGGCTTTGGCCCCTCGGGACCGGCGAGGACGTAGCGAGCGAGCGGAACCTCTGACGTGGCTACCTTCTTCTTCGCGGCGTACCACCCGACGTTGGACACGTCGCCGCCACCGATATCTGACGGAAGATTCATGGCATAGAAACCGGCCTCCGCGCTCTTGTGTCGGACCGTCTCGATGGCGTCCAGGAGTTCTGGGACGAATAGGCCGTCGTCCTCGTACCGGAGTCGAGGATTAGAGTACGTTTCTCCCAACTCGGACTGAATTGGCTCGACCTCCTGATCGATAAACTTTTCGAGATTGTCGATTATCAAACGTGTCTCCTCGTCGAGTGAGAAGTTGATTCCACTCTGTTGGTTTTCGGCTGACTTCGCCATACTCTCACACAGTTGAGCAGCATGAAAAACATTGTTACTCAGTCGGAAAGTCTGCTCACCTGCGAAACAATAATACGACTCCAGCAGCGAGTAGAGTGCGGACGAGATCGATGTGAAATCTCTCCAGAAACCGAGGATCAAATCGTGACAAAAACCACATATAGTGTCAGCGATCGAGTCGCCGTTGTAACTGGTGCATCACGGGGTATCGGTCAGACGATCGCGGAGCGGTTCGTCAAGGATGGTGCGGATGTCGTTCTCTGTTCTCGATCACAGGCAGACGTTGACGAGGTCGCAGCGTCGATAGCCGAGAATGGGACCGGTGATACGCACCCAGTCGAGTGCGACGTCACTGACCGGGAGTCAGTCGATGCCCTCGTCCGAGCAACCATTGAGGAGTTCGATAGCTTTGACATTCTCGTCAACAACGCGGGTGGGAGCTTCGCTTCCGAGTTCGAAAAGTTGAGTGAGAACGCCTGGAAGACGATCGTGGACATCAACCTGCACGGGACATTCAATTGCTTGCAGTCTGCGGGTGAAGTGATGCGGGACGGCGACGGCGGTGTTATCGTCAATATCGCGAGCAACGCAGGTCTGCGAGGGGCGCCGGCGCTCAGCCACTACGGTGCAGCGAAAGCCGGCGTCATAAATCTCACCGCGACGCTCGCCCACGAGTGGGCGGGCGACGATGTGCGGGTCAACGCGATTGCGCCAGGAGTCGTCGCTACGCCCGGTATCGAAGAACAACTCGACATCAGCGCCACGTCGATTGATCGGGACTCAGTCGATCGCCGCATTGGAACGACCGACGAGATCGCCGATGTCGTTCAGTTCCTAGCCAGTCCGGCGGCTTCCTACGTGATTGGCGAGACGATCCCCGTCCGGGGAGTCCCTCAAATCGACGGAATTGGAACGCCGTAGCTGACGGACGCATCTGCCCTAATCAAACTAATCGATGTCCTCGAAGCGATCGGATAAATATCGACTACTGGCGACGAGACAGGTGTGGGCGGTCAGTCACCGACTGAGCTCATAGCCGCTTTCCCGGTCCCAGATTGACGACCGTGTATCCGAACCACAGAGCTTATGCTTTTGAATCTTTCCGGACGGGGTTCGAGGGAACGAGTCCCTAATCTCGATATACCTCGGCACCTTCAGGTAGGCCAGTTGTTTCTCACAGTGGCGGCAAATCTCGACCGGAGTCACGGTCTCATCTTCCCGGGGTACAACGACCGCTTTTATGTCTTCTTCCCCAGTTCGGTCAGTGACGCCGATGACGGCGGATTCCTGGACCGCAGGATGACAGTCTATGATACTCTCGACTTCAAGCGAGGAAATACGACCGGCGGCCCGGCCGCGGTTGATCGTGTTCTTCTTGCTCGCGACGAAGTGTAAGTACCCGTCATCGTCTAAATACCCGATGTCATTCGTGTGAATCAACTGGTTGCGACAGGTTTTGGCGGTCTTTTCGGGCGAGCCGTGGTAGCCCAGAAACATTGAGTTCGGTCGGCACGACCGAACGACGATTTCGCCGGTGTCGCCCGTTGGGACTGGCCAGTCGTTCTCATCGACTATCTCGATCTTGGCATGGGCGACCGGTCGGCCCACGCTTCCACCGCGTTGATCGTCCACGCGGTTGAACGAGGCAACCGTCGCCGTCTCTGTCGCGCCGTATCCCTCGAGAACCGACGTGTCGAACCGATCCTCGAACCGTTCGATAAGTTGCTCGTCAGTATCGAAGCCGTAACCGTGACCAATTGCCAGCCTGAGTGGGTTCCCCGAGGCCGCGGCGTCGTCGCCGTGGTTATAGAGGACGGACAGCATCCGATCTAGGTAGAGAAACACGGTGGCTTCGTGGGTACGGACCTGATCCCAGAACGCTGTCGGTCTAAATTGGTCCTCGAAAGCAAATTCGGCACCGGTGAGCATGGACCCAACGACCCCGATCTGCAGAGCATAGCTAGTGAACAACGGGAGGGTCGTGAAAATACAGTCGGAACGCGTGAACTCAAAGAGAGTGTGCGCACTTTCCCAACCTGTATTGATGTACGAGAAGTTAGGAAGCATCACGCCCTTCGGCCGCTCGGACGCCTTCTGCTGAATGTAAATTGCGGAAAAGGGGTCTGAACCGTCGATTTCAACGGTCGGCGACGATGAAACGTCGCCTTCGAGCAGTTTGTCGAACGGTCTATACGAGAACTTGGCGTGGCTCTCCCCTATAAAGTACTCGGTCGATATATTCGGCAGGTGGTTGTCAATCGCCTCGTAGTCGGTTCGCGTGTTTGTGTCTAGAACGATGACCTCCGCGCCGGTCTCCGAGAGAACGTGCTGGAGCGTCTCACCATTGAATCGCGTGTCGATCGGCGCGGAGATGGCGCCAATTTTCGCGAGCGCGAACAGGGTGGTCAGGTACTCCGGCCGGTTATAGAGAAACAGGCAGACGAAATCGCCTTGTCGGACACCCTGCGAATAGAGGCTGTTTGCGATTGCGTTCGCTCTCTCATCAATCTCGGCGTACGTGTAGGTCTCATTCCGGTACCGAAGGAACGTCCGCTTGGGGTGGTCGGTCGCCGTCGTCTCTATCAGCTCCTTCATCGTCCGGATCGCCAGCCTCGAATCACCGTTAGACATGGGTATCGCCACCTCCGTGTAGCGACTCTTCAAGGCCAGCGACGGCATTTATCACCGTCTCCTGCAACCGCATCAATTTACTCTCTCCAGTGAGGTCTTGCGAATAGCCGAAGATCCCAACCGCGTGTACGGCCCCATTTGGGACCGTGAACGCAACACCGATCGACTCTACGCCGAGGACAGCTTCGCCGTTACTGACTGCATATCCGTTTTCGCGAATGGTTTCGAGTTCCGCGGCGAGTGCGTCGTCGTCCGTAGTAGTCTTTATTGTCTGTTCGGGCAGTCCATGATGGGCGATGATTGTTTCGACGTCGTCATCTGGGAGTGCTGCGAGGATAGCCTTTCCCGGCGCATGAGTGTGCAGATACGACCGCTTTCCAACGCGACCATATATTCGTTTGGGCGATCCCGTGCCAAAGTACTCGAGGAAGTTAGCTCGACCGACCTCCTCAACGATCCACCATATCGGGGACGACACCTCCTGGGAGATCGCATTGAGAGATCGGGAGACCTCCGTCTGGACGGCCACGCTCTTCTTTGCAGACATCCCGTGGGTCAGGAAACGCAGACCGAGTCGATAGGTTCCGTTCTCGTTGACGACGTACCCCAGCCCTTCAAGCGTCGCGAGGTAGTTGTGGATGGTACTCTTTGCAAGGTCGTGATGCTCGACCAATTCCGCTAGCGTAGCCCCGTTGAACTCTTGGATCATGTTGACCAAATGGAACGCCGTCCGGACCGACTGAACCTGCCGTGACGTGTTATCTGTGAGCATGCCCTTCCATTCAAGGGTATGGCCTATATACTTTCGGTATTTGTGAACATACAACGCTATCGTTCAAAATCTTCAAAACCAATTGTTCGATAGAGGTGAACAAATATTTGTATAGGTATTAATCAACTCACAATATGTATATGCGAACTGTCCTATCTTCGGCTGCCATTCATAATTACCCTTCTGTTTAAGATGAAATTGTCTTTCCATGATGGAATATACTATCATAACAGGTCTAGTGCTGTTATTCCCTTTGAAATCTCAGACAACAGTCGGGCCCTGGAATCAGTATTAGACCGTCAAAGATGCCATCGAAGATCATAGATGTTCACTTACGAAAACCGAAATCGAACTTCACGCTGGACTGTGAATTGTATATATGTCCGTGACGATCAGAGGTTGTAATAAAACGAGTAACACAACAAGGAGCAGGGTGAACACTGAGGTGGTATGCGCACAGCGATCCTGCAAGACGATCCTTCGGTAGAGTTGTTCTTCAATGTCGTGGAGACGAAGATACTCGCGTTGTTTGAGCATCTTCCCTTCGTTTTTCTCGACGAGTTCGACGTGTTCGCCCGGCGGAAAGATACAACGCCACAAACTTATTAACTGAGCGACGCCACGTCATAGCTCAGCATCGTCTGCCAACGTCATGCGTCGGCGTATTTGAGATTTGCCCCCCCTATGATAGCAGTCCGCATGACTGGGTTAGACATTGATTCGATGAATTCGTTTTCGTCCATTCGGTGAATAGGGACCGCAATTGCGATGGAAGCCACAATCGCCCCCACCTCGTCAAAAATCGGCGCGGCTAGGGTTCGAACGTCTTCGATCCGCTCGCCTTGATCGAGCGCGAACCAACGCTCCCGAATAATCAAAAGCTCCTCACGTAGTGTTGACGGATCAGTGATCGTCTCTTCCGTTATCGCCGGAAGTTCGTTTTTGTCGATAATCTCAGCTCGACGTTCCTCTGGTAAATGAGCTAGAATCACTTTGCCGGCAGCCAAAGAGTGCAATGGCATCCGCTCCCCAGGAAATGAGCGGATATCGACAGCATTGTCTCCTTTGTGCGAGTGTAGCATGACGCCGAGATTATGCTCTTCAATCATGAGGCCGGCGAACTCACCCGTCTCCTCTGCCAACTGGACGATTTCGGGTTTGGCGATCTTGTAGAAGCGCTTCTGGTGGAGTTCGCGTTGGCCGATTTCGAGGAATTTCGTCCCCACATGATACTCGGATTCGTGTTGAACGAGGTACTCAAGTTCTTCAAGAGATTTGAGATGATCATGGACCGTGCTAACAGGCCTGTCGATCGCGTATGCTAACTCCGATACGCCCGCACCATCAAGTTCACTCAGGGCTTCTACGATTTCGAATGTGATCCGGATGGCCTTGAGACGATTCGTCATAAGCCAATATACGATTCGGCATCGTCAAATATCTACTGATAAGATTAAATGTCTACAATATAAATCATTTATTGAATATATGTGCCGTTATCTTCAGCATTAGTTAATGATGTTGTGCTATGTCATGAGTTAGATGAAATTACTAGAATAGAATAACTTCCGGTATTGCCGGAAGGGTTGAATGAGTTTATTACCGAGGATACACACTGTGTATGACTACCAAACAGAGGGAATCGCATTCAGAGGGACTAGGTGGTACGTTACGAGTTAGAAAACTCCAATTACATCACTATATCTGTAAAGGACCGTGTTGAGATTTTCCAGTAGTACCCGGCCATATTCTAGTCCATTAGAAATGACTACTCACTCCGAGCGCAAGGAATTAATCATATGCAGGAGCAGTCGCGGTCGGAGACTCGGTGAGCCGAAAATTCGGTTCCTGTGTACAGTTTGTGACGGCAGCTGGCAATCATTAAAAGGGAACCAATTCCAGCGAAATACGCAGGTAACGTGTCAAATTTGGGGGCGTAACGGGCATTACATCCGTGACAGCCGTCGCGTGAACGGACGGTACTCCATCCAGAGCTACGATCGAGTCATTTCTGAATTCGACACATAATACAAAAGGGATCTATCCTGCACGGTTGGCAGTAACGTACTCTTCGAACCACGGGGAAAAAGTGGTCGACGTTTTCGGTGCTAACGTCCAAGAGACACGCCAGTCGCGTCGGCTGGGACTCCGATAGGATAGATGGCTGCGTAGCACGAGGAAACCACGCGACACGTGGCTCAACTCATACAGAATATGTCGCAGGACGATTCTTGCTCATCAGCACCAGACTCGGCGGCTATACGGCGTGAGTCTGGATTAGTCACTCCCGCTTCTTTGAACAACCGCCAGCAACTCGATGTTCCACTGTGTCAGCATCGGATAATGAGCAGAAAGTTCTAATAGCAACAGCAGTCGTTAGCTGGGACTCGGCGTTCCCGGATCGGTTTTGGTCAGTATGGACTTAGTCGAACCCGTCTGACTCTGATCGTGGTGCGAACAGAGGTACGAAATCCCCGAATCAGACACCACTAGTTCGGCTCAAGCCAGGTGATTCCGGCAAAAGCGAAGATATAACAGCCCTACTTGATTACGTTCTTCCAATAAGTGCGAGCGACTGGAACGTTCCGAGGGGGGACGTAATCGACTCGATCGGCAACTGTCTCGATGTCGTCGGAACGCGGTTCTAGCCCGGTCGTCGATGTCGATGGGAGCGCGAACCGTCGCCCGGGAGCGAAGATGGTAATCGACGAGCAGGGTGCCGGCGGATATCCGAGCCGGGCGACAAGGTCGATACAGATACGTACGCCGTAGTAATGACGCACAATTTCGACGACCGAATCGCCCTCGAGGAACTGCTAGAGACGCCGGCCCCCTATATCGGGCTAATGGGTCCTCGAAAGTGTTTCGAAGAAATGAAAGAAGCGTTCATCGATGATGGACGGCCGCTCTCAGAGGGAGACGTAAACCGCCTCTACACGTCCGTCAGGCTCGACCTCGGCGGCGGTTCACCGTCTCAGATCGCAACCAGCATCGTGGCAGAGATACTCGCCGTTCGTAACAGTCGTCGTCCACGCCATCTTACGGACAGCGAGGGACCAATTCACGGCCGCCCAGACGACGATGACCGAAGCGGCGGTGACTAGCGTCTCTCTATCGGCGCTTGTTCGAGCACCGACAGCGGTCTCGAGGGCTACTCGTCAGAAATCATCCCCTGGCGATTCTACATCAATTCAAAACCAGCGAATACCATCTACCGCCGATAGCCATTGTTAGAGAGGAGTATCACATCCTCACCAATAGAACAAGAAAGAGTATCACGACAACGTTGAACGCGAGAATGGCGCCGATATATGCTTGTGAGAGAACGTTACTACTCGAGGTTGCATCAAGGAGGTACGCGCCAGTGACAGTGAATACAATCCACATCAGATACAGTATTAATTTTTGGATTACATTCTTGGCTATATATCGTCTCGTTAGCGGGATTCTGTACTCGATGAGATCGAAGGTCTGAAGGACTACTACAGAATGTTTCTGGTTTGAATGAGCGCGCCCCGAGTAGGTATTAATGGTTTTCTTTACGTTCCGCCAGACATCAGTTTTCTCTTGGCGAATTCGATGCCCATATATGGCGATGTAGTTGAAGTGTTTTGACAATGCTCGTAGTCGTTGATGAATCCAGTCAGTTTTGTTTGGCAAATCATAAACTATTGCAATGCCGATTTCGTCACCGATAGCGATGTCGCAGTCAGTTATATATTTCGAGTAGGTCATTTCTGCTGCTACTTCACGGTTCCCCGTTTCGACTAAATATTCTTTGATAAAATTGTAAATTTTATTTTTGATGTTTATCTTTCCTCGTGATCCATGGGATGTGATCCATTCGTCGATCCCACAACAAACGACATCAAATATGTCGCCGAAGGAGTCCGTAGGCGATGAATTTTGGTGATTCATAGACATAGGTTCTTGAATATTCCTCTGCTCGCTATTGTTGGTATATCGCTCAGGTGTCGCCGAATGAAACGGAGATTCGACTGCTGTTCTTCCATCTGGGTGTGAGTATTCACCTGTCGTTCACGGTTACCGTCTGCAATGGTATAAAGAGATTGTTGATTTCAAAAGTTGAGTCTGAAACAAAAATATTATAGAATAAACATTTCTAATCGTGGGAGACGTTCTCTGTTACCTTCGAAAAATTGTCACTATATTGTGTAGAATATGTTACTATTGCCCCGTTTTGGGTAAGAGATTTGAATGTATAGAAACCAATAAAACAAATATTGATTATAATTCTCTTTTGGCAACCACACTTATTTGTGACGTCAATCGAAGTACTTTCGAGATAGGGGCCCCAAAACCCTGCCTCGAATTGCTGAGCAGATCCTCTCTTATTCTAGCTTCTCCAATTGTGAGGAGCCCGGTTTGATCGATGTCAGACAAAATCCGACCGCTCCGAGACAGCGCTTACTCGACGATCCGTGATAGCCCGACTGTGAAGGCGGTAACAACCCAAATCGTCCATCCTTGCTCAAATCGCTCTTCGAGTGAGATGTGTCTCCCGATCATCGCCGTAGCCGGTGGCCGATTCCTGACCAGTATACCTCCAAGATGGTGGCCGTCCCTGCCGTGATGCCGAATACGCCAGCAACCACCAGATCTCCGATAGTCATCCATGTCGGTGCCACATGGAGTATGCCGTTGACAACCGGACCGGTGATAAAGGCGATGATCCACGAGAGGCCAGTCTTCGAAGTTCGATCCATACCATCGGCCGCTGGCTCGATGGGGCCTCTGGCAAGTGCAGCTGTGCTCCGCCCAGTTGTGCTCTCATCTCCGGTCCCGAGACGCTCTGCTTCGTAGGGTGTTGCGATATTTACGCTCCACACGATGTCGTTATTCTCGGAGAGTTCGATCACGCGATTTCCCTGGGAGTCAGTCACGAGCGTATGACCTCCGGGGAGTCGGTCAGCGTCGCGCGGCCACCGGAGTCGTTCGTCTTTCCACTCCCAGGTTCGTGTCCACGTCGCGTTTTCACGCTGATACTCGAGGACGCGATTGTTCTCAGAGTCGGAGACGATAACCGCCGGACCGCCGCGGGCGGGCGGGATGTAGTCCGGGTTGTGCTGCTCGTAGAGGATTCCGTACGCGTCTTCAGCGCCGAGCGTCCAGTCACGCTGGAGCCCTTCACCCGGCTCGAGAAAGACAACCCGGTCCTGGTTACGGAGACTGACCATCACCCGACCATCGGCGAGCAGTTCGACGTCATTTACGTGTGTCCAATCGCCGGATTTCCCACCGGTATCCGGATCGAGATCTGCACTGGCGCGCCACTCCCACGTCACCTCGTCGGTGGTTGTGTTCAGCGTGAACACGCGATCTCGAGCGATGTCGGCCACGAGAAGTCGGTGTTCGTCGATCCGATCAACGTCGTGCCAGATATCCCAGCCAGTGACTGCAGTATGTATCCGTTCGGTAGTCCCAGTGGTGAGGTTGACGCGTTCAATTGCGACCTCTGCACAACCGCCGTCGACGGTCCCATCCGCCTGCGCTTTGAGGTTGTGAGGGCACGGGTCGTACCGGCTTCCTGCAACGTAACGGACGGTCTTCGAGTCGGGTGGATCGGGATCAACATCGAAGTAGTTACCATACGTGTCGTTGTGATAGAGCGGCCGCCCGTCGGCACTGAAGGCGACGATAGCCCCAAGGCCGTCGCTCCCTCCCGGCGGATCGGTCGTGATGACGGTCGCTCCATCGCGTTTCTCGACGACAGGAGTACGATCTTCAAGCGGTATATTGCGCTGATTCGCCGCGGCATCGGTTGCATCAGTTGGTGCATTGAACCACGTGACTGCAAGACTGCTGGCGGTCCCAACCAAGACGGCCAGAATTAGGACTCGAAGAATATTGCGTCGTTCCATCGTAATTGCAATCCACTGTCTGTATCGATTTCATCGGTTTCACTTGAGAATGTGGGGTCCTCAGTAGTTTCGAGCCACGATTTACGGACGATACCCTGCATCTCGTAACTGACGATGGTTGGCTGTCCATCTTGAAAAACATTGAGAACGGGTCAACGTCGCAGGCATTGCAGAAATTCATTTGGTAAACATGCATCAAGTCGATGCTCTCGGATATCTATCCCGTCGTCGATTTGGAGACGATCGCCTCGAGGGCAAGTGGTTCGAGAGGCTTCGTCTTTCGTCAGCATGGAAGGGGTCGACTTTCGACCGAATCTGAGGCAATCGTCCGGTTTGATCGATGAGCATGAGAACGACGACCGTGATACCGAGGAAGACGGCACTGGTCCGAAATAACGAAGCCGATGATCCCGGAGATGGCGACCAGCCCGACCAGCCCGTCGACGACTGTTAGTACGAAAAGAGTGATGGTGAAGACGCCGACGATGCCGAGCATGTACGGAACACGCGGCAGCCTATCGGCCAGATCACCGCCGAAGTAAGACGCTGGAATACCGGCGATGAAAACGAGGGAGAGAAGCAATCCTGCTACCTGCCCTGATAGCCCCTTCGACTGCATGTACAGTTCATAGAAGTTGAACACGCCTTGTCAGACGAACGACGCTGCGCCGGCAATCGCAATCGCGGTCACGAGAGGCGCCACTCCGATAGCCCACCGGTGACGAAGTTTCGATCCTCCTGATTAGCTCTCGGTAACTCGGTCTTTCTCGCAGTGAACCACGTAAAGACCGTTACCGCGGCGACCACCGACGGTGATCGCCCACAGCGAGAGTCGCCAATCGGCAACGAGCGTAAGCGCCACGAGTGGCGCGGCGACCACCGCGGCGATCTAGCTGGCGGCACCGTGAATTCCCATAATACGGCCGATGCGATCCGGAAAGAACTCGCTCAGAAACGGATTCGCCGAGACGAAGTATACGCCGGAAGCGATCCCCATCAAGAAGGCCCCGGCCATGAGGTGACGGGTCGTCGTTGCGGTCGCAGCGAATCCGGATGCGGCCGTACGAATCGTTCCGGAACCGATCACGACGTAGTGTCGCGGCACTTTCGCCAGGAGCCACCCAGTCGGTAATCGAGGAGACGCGCTTCCGACCCACGCGAGCGTCACCACGAGTCCAGCAGTCCCCTCTCCGATCGAGAAATCCGTAATGATTACATCCAATAGCGGTGCAAAGACGATTCTGGCGAGATTGAGGAGGAAAACGAGACCACAGAGGGAAGCGAAGAGTCGAGAACGGCACATGTCTCCTTTTTTCGCGTCTATTTGACAAACGTTCCGAAATTACGCTCTCCGGCATCACCAGTAGTTTATCACCGGACAGACCACCGTGTGGAATCACTGATGTCGAACGATGATCCGGCCTCGACGTGGGGTGACTGTCAGCGACCGGTCACACGTTCTCGTTCAGTCGAGAGCGGCTTTTCGTCCCTCTTTCGTCGAATATGTACTACTTACAAACTGAATTTGAGATAGATATGTTGTCGATAGATTATTTTCGTTCGGAGTCAGCAACTGGCAGAATCTGGTCTCGACACAATGCTATGTAATACAACAGTCACCAGACCGACGTGTGGTCAATGGTCACCCCGTTTCAAATCGGACGTCCTCCGTGACGACGCGCTCCGAACTACCGCTATGCAATTATTCGACCACCGGCACGCAGGTCGGCCGATCTCGAAAAGCCGAAACTACTGCCGTCCGAGGTGGAGTTCAGGTAGCGTTTAGGCCCTCACGATAGGAACCGTACTGGTCTTTGAACACCTGCATCACTTCACCCATCGTGGCGTACGCTTTCACCGCATCGACAATGTATGGAATCACGTTCTCATCGTCTTCGATAGCGCTCGATAACGCCTCGAGCGTCGCGTCGACCTGGCTATCGTCGCGTTCGGCTTTGACGCGCTCGAGGCGTTCGATTTGGCGGTCTCGTGTGGTCTCGTCGACGGTCAGGAGATCTGGTGAAGTGTCTTCTTCGATCGTGTACTCGTTGACACCGACGACAGTCTCTTCGCCTCGTTCGACTCTCGTCTGGTACTCGAAACTCGCATCCTGAATTTCACGATCGAAGTAGCCGGATTCGATACCGTCGAGGACGCCGTCTCGGACGGAACCATCGCCTATTTCCTTGATTTCGTCGATGTAACCCATGATCTCGGCTTCCATCTCGTTCGTAAGTGTTTCGATGGCGAAACTTCCGCCCATCGGATCGACGATGTCTGCTGCACCCGACTCCTCGGCGATGATCTGCTGAGTGCGCAACGCGACGCGAACGGCTTTCTCGCTGGGAAGGGCGAGCGCTTCGTCGAAGCTGTTCGTGTGCAGCGATTGGGTGCCTCCGAGAACGCCCGCGAGTGCCTGAATGGTGACTCGAACGACGTTGTTGAGCGGCTGTTGGGCAGTCAACGACTGACCGGCGGTCTGTGTGTGGAATTTCAGTCGCTTCGATTCGGGGGATTCCGCGTCGTACCACTCGTCCATTACGCGGGCGTAGATTCGACGTGATGCGCGGAACTTGGCTATCTCCTCAAAGATAGAGTTGTGGGAATTGAAGAAAAACGAGAGTTGCGGGGCAAACTCGTCGACGTCGAGTCCACGGTCCAGGCAATCTTCGACGTAGGCGAAGCCGTCGGCGAGGGTAAACGCCGCCTCCTGAACGGCGGTCGAACCAGCTTCTCGAATGTGATAGCCGGAGACTGAGACGGGATGGAAATTCGGCGTTTCCTCGACGGCGAACTCGATGGTGTCGGTGACGATGTCGAGGGATGGATGAGGGGGAACAACCCACTCTCTCTGTGCGATAAATTCCTTGAACATGTCGTTCTGGAGGGTCCCTCGGATCTCTTCACGCGGAACGCCTTTCTGGTCGGCTAATGCAATGTACATCGCGTAGATGACGGCTGCGGAGGGATTGATCGTAAACGAGGTAGACACTTCACCGATATCGATCCCATCGAAGAGGACCTCCATGTCCGCGAGCGTATCGACGGCGACGCCTTCCTTGCCAACCTCTCCGTCGCTCATCGGATGATCTGAGTCGATACCCATCAGCGACGGCATGTCGAAGGCCGTCGAGAGGCCGGTCTGTCCCTCGTCGATGAGGTAGTGAAACCGTTCGTTGGTTTCTTCGGCGGTCCCGAATCCCGCGAATTGTCGCATCGTCCACGTCCGGCCCCGATACATCGTCGGATACGGACCGCGGGTGTACGGCGGTTCGCCGGGAAAACCGAGGTCTTCGTCGTAATCGAGGTCGGCTATGTCTTCGGGCGTATACAGTCGGTCGACCTCGTGGTTCGACACCGTCGCGAACCGATCCTTTCGTTCGCCTCGTGCTAGAAATGGCTCGAGCGTTTCGTTCTCCCACCTTTCTCGTTCGTTTTGAATGCGATTCAGATCGACTTCATCAAACATGGGTTGGTACTCATTGGCTGGATTCTAAAGCTTTGTCAATGGGAGATGGAGGCTATTGTTTGAGCCGTCAAGTACCAGGCAATACGAAGAAATGAATAAAACGAGGTGTTTAGATCCGAACCTGGACGCTAGCTGTTCGGTCGAGTCGGCATTCCGGCGATAGACGATGGATGGCAACGCTTCCGATTTTACGGTCGGCGAGGTCCCCACCTGGCGGTCGATTGGCCTCCTGAAAGGCACATCACAGTTGTTATACTCGTTGCCTGCGGACATATCGTATGGATCACGTCGAACGGTTCGAGATACCGACCCCATTTCAGATCGGGAAGGTAAACAGCTATTTGATCACGGCTGGCAAGCCAACGCTGCTCGACCCAGGGCCATCGACTACCGAAGCGTATGGCGAACTGACTGAACAACTCGACGGGGCCGGATACGCACTCGAGGACATAGAGCGAGTGCTGATCACCCACCCGCACATGGATCACTTCGGTATCTGTCATCGAATTCGAGCAGAATCTGGTGCGCAGATCTACTGCCACGAGGATGCGAGGGAACTGCTTACGGATCCTGACGGCTGTTTCGAACGCGAACAGCAGTTTTTCGTTCCGTTCTTGCAACGAATGGGCGTCCCCGAACAGTCCGCAGAGAGTGCCATCTCCCTTCCGGAACCGTACACCGATTTTCGGGAAGCGGTGACTGTCTACGAGTGTCTGACTGATGGTGATCGTCTCGACGTTGGACTCGAGTTAGACGTCGTGTACACGCCCGGCCACTCCCCCGGATCGGTCTGTTACGTAGACCCGGCTCACGACGCCGCGTTTACCGGTGACCACATCATGAACGACATCTCGCCCAACCCGTTGCTCACGCTCGTTCCGGGAACGACCGACGAACGAACCAGGAGCCTCCCCATGTACCTCGAGTCGCTTCGGCGGATGAAGCGCGTCGACGCGACGGTTGCCTACGGCGGGCACAGAGAACCGGTATCCGATCTAAATGCGCGAATCGACGAGATCGTCGATCATCATCAGGAGCGCAAACAACGGATCGCAACCCTGATTGACGAACATGGGGGCCTGACGGCATACGAGGTGATGGAGGCGATGTTCCCGGATCTTCCGATGACGGAGATTTATCCCGGCATGTCCGAGGTCATCGGTCATCTCGACCTGCTCGAAGACGACGGGACTATCGTCCGCTCCGAGCGGGATGGAGTCTGGTATTACGAACTCGCTTGAAACGGTAATTACACCTTTTCGAAGTTATCGACTGGAACGAAGCGTCCGCCGGCGTATCGTGACGACCGCACGAATTCCGACGACAGAATCCATGACTTTTGAGGGCATCGTGATCGGCAACTCTCTGTGTGATCTCGAGCGAGAGTTCGGTAGCGGATACAACCGGCTTGCGGTCTGCCCCAGCGAATCGATTGACCACCCGGAATCACGATCGGCGTCCCGCATCCGTGAGAATCCCACACATGTCCCAATTATGCATTTGAAACTTGTTACTAATTTTAAATTTGGTTTTTACCCAACGTTATAAGGCCTTCTCTCGTATCTGGCCTGACAAACGTTTGGTTTTTGGGAGGGGAATGTGTGGGGCGAAAAACCGACGGACCGTTTGTCGAGGGAGATGCAGAACGATGTACTGCCTCGGAGACGAACCCCCGAGTGACTCGCCCTGCTTACCTTCCGGCCCGGATTTCGGTACGGATTCAGTGGTTTTCCTTGTACTGACCGACGACCTCTTGCATCGTCTCCTGGCCGTCGCCAAAGAGCATCAGACAGTTGTCTTCGGCGAACAGCGGGTTCGGAATGCCCGAAAAACCGGGACTGAGACTTCGCTTGTTGACGACGACAGTCCCCGCCTCTGCGACGTTGAGAACTGGCATCCCGGCGATCGGACTCGAGTCGTCGGTGTTCGCGAGCGGATTCACAACGTCGTTCGAGCCGATCACGATCACGACGTCGGTCTGGGCGAACGTCGGGTTAATTTCCTCGAGTTCCTTCATCTTGTCGTAGGGGACGTCCGCTTCGGCCAGGAGCACGTTCATGTGTCCGGGCATTCTGCCGGCGACAGGGTGGATGCCGAACGCGACCTCGACGCCGTTTTCGTCGAGTAGTTCCGAGAGTTCGGCGACGGCGTGCTGTGCCTGTGCGACGGCCATCCCGTATCCGGGGACGATGACGACCCGATTTGCGGTATCGAGAAGCATATCGAGCTCTTCGGGGGAGGTTTCCGTGATGTTGCCCTCGTAGATCTCGTCCATCTCTTCGGAGGAAGCAGCCGCTTCACCGAATCCACCGAAGAGGACGTTCGCCAGCGATCGGTTCATCGATTCGCACATGATCACCGTGAGGATGATTCCAGCGGCGCCAACGAGCGTGCCGGCGATGATCAGCGCGCTGTTACCGAGAACGAAACCGGTTCCGGCGGCCGCCAGACCGGAATACGCGTTCAACAGTGCGATCACGACGGGCATGTCCGCGCCCCCGATCGGAATGACGAGCATCACGCCGAGTACCGATGCGGCGAGGATCAGGAGCCAGTAGGAGGGGACCGCAGACCCCTGGAGTAGACCCGCGAGCACCTCCGGCTGAACGACCATGTAGACGCCGCTCAGAACGGCGATCAACAACAGAAGCGCCTTGACGGCGTGTTCACCGGTGTATCGGATTGCAGATCCCGTCACGAGGCCGTGGAGTTTGCCGGCGGCGACCATGCTTCCCGTAAAGGTGACCGCGCCGACGATTCCGGATGCGGCCGCCGCAATCCCGACGTCTGCGGGAATCGCGCCGCCGTTTGCCGTTCCGAGCTGGAAGACTTCCGCGCCGGCGACGAGCGCCGAGGCGCCACCGCCCAGCCCGTTGAACAGCCCGACCAGCTGTGGCATCTCCGTCATCTCGACCGTGGTCGAAAGTCCAACACCAATCGCGGCACCGACGACGAGCCCGCCGAGGAGCACCTCCGGTTGCAGGATCTCGAACCAGAGGACCGTCGCGCCAACGGCGACGAACATCCCCGCCGCCGACGTGAGATTGCCCCGGACCGCGGTCCGGGGATGGGTCATGTCCCGTAGTCCCTGGATGAACAGGATGGCGGCGATCAGATACACGAGCGAGAGGACGGTCTCCGAGAACAGTTCAACCATCCGTCAGTCACCTCCTCCGTGGAAGTCAGAGAGCATGAAATGGCTCACCATGTAGCCGCCGACGACGTTGACCGTGGCCATGACTACCGCCAGAAAGCCAAGCGCCGTCGCCAGGGTTGACGAACTCGAGCCGGCGACGACGACGGCGCCCACCAGCGTGATGCCCGTAATGGCGTTAGAACCGGACATCAGCGGCGTGTGGAGCGTTGCTGGAATCTTGGTGATGACCGAGTAGCCGAGGAACGCGGCCAGCACGAAGAACGTCAGGTACGTAACGATCTCGCTCATCGGTCCCTCCGTGTGGCGGCGACTGCGGTGCGTTCGTCGATACGGTGATTATTCGTCATCGGTCGCCTCCACGGTCGTCTCTTCGTCTTCGTCGGGTTCGGCCTCGTCGGACTCGTCTTCCGCCTCCTCGTCATCTTCTTCGTCGGGCTGTTCGTGTGGGTTTCGTATCGTTCCATCGTGGGTGAGCATCGTCGCGTCCACGATTTCGTCTGCTGTGTCGATCGTGAGTTCATCGTCTTCGAGTAGATTGTCGAGGAAATTGGTCACGTTGTTCGCATAGAGTCGGCTCGTCGTGCGAGAGACGGTTCCCGGGAGATTAGTCGGGCCGAACACGGTGACGCCCTCGTAGGTGACCGTCTCGTCTGCCTGTGTGGGTTCGCAGTTTCCGCCGCCTTCGGCCGCGAGGTCGACGATGACCGATCCGCGTTCCATCCCTTCGATCATCTCGTTGGTCACGAGTTCGGGAGACGGTCTGCCGGGGACGGCCGCCGTCGTGATTACGACGTCGGAGTCGGCGATCACGCGGTTCATCATCTCGCGTTGTTTGCGGTAGAACTCCTCGTCTTGTTCTCTGGCGTGGCCCTCTTCGTCGGACGTGTCGTCGGTTTCTAAGTCCAGTTCGACGAATTCAGCACCGAGGCTTTCTACTTCCTCTTTGACTTCCGGCCGGATGTCGTACGCGCGTACGTTGGCACCGAGCCGGTCCGCCGTCGCGATCGCCTGCAGACCCGCGACGCCCGCACCCACGACGAATACGTCCGCGGGACGGACGGTTCCGGCTGCGGTCATCTGCATTGGAAATAGCTTTGGCAACTCTTCGGCCGCGACTAGGGCGGCCTTGTACCCGCCGACGCTGGCCATCGAAGAGAGCGCGTCCATACTCTGGGCCCGGCTGATCCGCGGGATGAGCTCGAGAGCAAACGCTGTAACGTTGCGTTCTGCAAGCGTTTCCAGTTCGTCCTCGAGTTCGTACGGCCCGAGGAGCCCGATGACGATCTGCTCCTCGTCGTACTGGTCTGGTTCTGCTTCCGGGCTGGCACCTAAGCCGCGCACCTGGAAGATGACATCGGATCGGTCGAAGACTGCGCCTCGATCGTCGACGACCTCGCATCCGGCGTCTCGATACTCCGTATTACTCCAGCCCGCTTCATCGCCGGTACCGGCCGAAACGAGAACGTCGAACCCTCGTTCGACGAGGCCCTCTGCCACCGGCGGCGTAAGGGCCGCCCGTCTTTCGTTTACCGCGACCTCACGTGGAACACCGATAATCATACAAATTCTCTTACTGATAACTCCTATGTATATGTTTGTGTTCAACTCACGTAAAACGGAGATTCTCGCCTCTTGTCGTGAAACGGGAAGTAACGATCGGCGGGGACACGACGAAGAGGGGTTCTACCGGGCAAATTCGTCGACAGACCGCCCAGCGCGCGCTCGTTCGAAAACGGATGTCCCTCTCGGTACGCGAATCGAACAATTAGTTAGACGATTTCGACCCGGCCGTCTTGAACTATTATCTCGAGGAGCGACGTCACGTCATAGGAGCATCCCTCGAGCGCATTCTCGCCACCGACCTTGTGCATGACCACGATGACATCGACGATATCGACACCCATCGACTCGAGAACGGACGTTATAGCGCGGAGCGTCCCACCGGTGCTGAGCATGTCGTCGATCAGGAGAACCGAATCAGATTCCTCGACATCGTTGATGTACATCTCGCTCTCCGCGTAGCCGGTTTGCTGGGTCAACGAAACTTCCCCCTCCAATCCGTACTCGCGTTTGCGAATAACGACCAGCGGAATGTCAGACAGAAGAGAAACAGCTGTCGAAATATGGATTCCCATCGCAGCGGGTGTGACGATTTTGTCTACCTCCTCGAGGTCTGCGACCGCGACGATCCGCGAAGCGACTTCTCGAAGGAGGGCCGGCTCGAGTTTTGGAACGCAGTTGCTGATCGGGTGGACGAGATACTCGTAATCGCCTTTATTGATAATCGGCGCCTCGTGAACCGATTCTTCCAATTTTGCCATATCTCTACTTCTCGTCGGGCACGTAAAAGATACTGATTGCGGGCCTCCGGGAGAAACGAGACTAGCAATTCACACCTCCGCAGATACTACTGAACAGTTACACGAAAATATACTGGTACGGCGTCCAGATATCACCTCAGTCCTGGTTTCCCGTCATGTATCGTCCGAAACTCCACCAGAAATACGGGCAGTGAACGACCGACCCGGTGTTTACATCTTTAGGAATATCATACTATACACTATCAGATGGTTTTATAAATATACATTATATTTTACACAATATTATTCTATTTTTGTTCATCTAATGTGCGAACATCTATTTGTTTTTCATACCTTTTAGCTCACCCACTGAGTCGATAATATGACTATATCCAAATTTTTCGCTTATTTTTCTATTATCAATTATTATCTACTATGTTTCAAAAATGCCGACATGGCTATTTCTAGTACCATGCAGTATTTTCGGTGTGAATCCCGCATACGAGTCGTTTTTACGATCGAGAGCCTCATGACCGAAACGAGATATAGAGCCATCCGGTCACCGCAGCCAGTATCGAAAGCAGACCGGCGACAGGGAGAACGACGCGATATCCGGCTAACTGTTTCTCGAAACCGACTGCGGCCACCCCTGTGAACGCAATTGGGCCGATCGTCTGTCCGATTCGAAGCATGCTCGTCTGCGTTCCGAGCATACTCGCGCGCAGGTGGTCGGCGGCAAGCGAAACGATCGATGCATTAAGCGACGGCATGACGATACCGAATCCGACGCCAAAGATCACGAGCAACAGACCGACCTCTGCTGGCGACGTAACGACTCGAATTCCGAGCAGCGCGAGGCCGAAGCACGTGAATCCAAACGCGACGAGCGAGGGGAGATCGAAGTACGGTTCGAGACGGCCGTAGAAGGATGCTGTGATGGCATTAGAGAAGGAGACGATCGCAAGGAGAAATCCGAGATACGGTTCGACGACTCCGTACTCGTCGGTGAGCAAAAGCGGTATCGCAGTAAGTACGCCGCCGTAGAACAGGAAGAAGGTGGCAAACGATGCGACGTAAATCCCGAACGCATCACGCCTCGTTACGGCTTGTACGACGCGTTTTAAGTACGTCCGAAGCGACGGAGGCGCATCGACGGCCGGTTCCTCGAGGATCAACGCCGCGGCGATCCCGACCAGAAACGCGACGCCGAAAAAGAGAAACGGGACGTTCCACCGTATCGCCGCGAGGGCTCCACCGATCAACGGATAAAGCGCTGCACCCGTCCCGATTGCGCTGCTATTGATGCCGACAATCGATCGTTGTCGTTGTCCCTCGTAGTAGTCCCCGATGAGAGTGATAGCGAGCGTGATTAGCGCACTGGCACCGATTCCCTGGACGAACCGGAGGACGAGGACCATCTCGAAGGTGTTCGTAACCGCGATAGCGGTTCCGGCAGTCCCAAAGATGAACAACAACGGAATTAACGTTCGTCGCCGACCCAGTCGGTCTGCGACGAGTCCAACGAACGGAGTCAGAAGTATTCCGGGTAGCGTATAGACAGTAATGATCAAGCCGACTTGCGAGTCAGTGATATCGAAGGCAGCTCTGAGCGCCGGCAATACCGGACTGAGCAGGGAGACGCCCATGACGCCGATCAACGAACTTGCTAGTATGACGTGAAGAAATGGGGATCGCCACGGGATAGCCTGTGATCCGTTTTCGGTAGTGGGACGGGTCGTCATTGGTGGCTACGAGGGAAACGGTTTCGGATACCGACGCTTCACGGGACAATGGGTGAGCAGTTCAGCGGGATCCGGATGGGATCGGAAACACGCATACATTGGTGAAATCGACGGAACGATTCGAAGCCGATTTGTTTTGTTTTCGTCGTTAGTTACGCATCTGTGTTTGTTTGGGATAAAAACTCCCATTCCCGGCCGGAATGAGGAATGGGACCAGTTGTCGTCGGTCCCGGGAGATAGGCGTCTCTCGAGCGGCGAGTATGGAGGCGAGTGGAGTGGAACTGGTCACGTGACGGCGGTGAGACGGTTCGTTTCGAACGAGGTGACGATCCCCCGGTCGAGCCGGGAAGTGCGCTCGAGGGCCGTCGAGACGGCATCCGTTGCCTGTCTCGCAAGCGTGGCATCGTCCGCTTTGTTAACGAGCGGAACGACCGTCGCATCGTCGGGAACGTGCTTCAGGCCACCGTCAGGATGAGCGAGAACCTGTCCGATGACGTCCGGTGTGATACGCTCGCCTGCCGAGATATCCGCACAGCGTTCGATTCGATCGACACGGTGGACGACGTCGTCGGCGAGTGGCTGGCCGACAGCTTGAACGGATGCAACCGGAACGACGACCGTGCTCGTCTGTGGAATCGGCGGTTCGTTCGGGCCAGGTGCTTTGAATTCGCGCATTCTGGCCCCATCGGCTTTGACGAGGAGCCAGTCGAACGGAGCATCGTCGAACAGCGAATTGAGGGTAGCCGGCTGGTATCCTCGTACCTTCTCGTCGACGCGGGATGGATTGGAGACGCGTGTACGGGCCAGTGCGATCGGAGCTGTGGCATCGTCGACACTGGACTCGATGCGATCCGGGTCGGCGAGAACGAGCGGAAGATCCGGCGGCGGCATGTGTGTCGTCGTGGTGTATCCCGCCTCGAGACCTCGTTCGCTCGCCTCAGCGACTAACCGAGTCATGGCAGTCTTTTTTCCGCCAGCGCCGACGAACGAAACGAGTTCGTCGTCCCCGAGGCCGAGCGTTTCGGCAAGATTCATAGTGTATCCACAGTGGCCGGGGAGATGAGGGTTGCGGCGGGAATCGCCTCTGGGCTACGACTCGGGACGTGCGTCTCGAGCGTCCCGTAAAAAGCAAACCGGTCGAAATCGAATTGGAATCCGGTGGCGGCTCGAAGGAGAAACCGAATTCGGCTCCCGCCGGAACCGGTCGGAGACAGGTGACGAGATCCCACCGACGCTACCCAGGCGTGGCGATACAATTATTCGGACAGGGTCGGAATGGATCGGTATGGAACGTGTGGACGTCACAGGGGAAGTATGTCCGCGTCCCGCTCTCATCGTTCGTCGGCGGTTGTCCGACCTGGGCGAGAACGACGAACTGCTCGTTCGGGGAGATTACCCGCCAGCAGAAACCAATCTCCGCCGAACATGTACGAAACACGGCTACGAAGTCGAGGATCGGCCGGCACCCGAAGACGCCGACGGTAGCTTTGAATTGCTCATTCGTCCATCTGCCGACTCGAGCCGATCGGAGGAAGAGGATGTCTGACGCAGGTGACGACCGCTCACCAGCCCTGACCGAATACGCAGAGCTTCACGGCTGTTCGTGTAAAGTCGGTCAGGCCGAACTCGACTCGTTGCTCACAGACGTCGGGTTATCCGAGGCTCAGGAGGAACTGCAGTTCGGTGTCGGCGAGGACGCGAGCGCTCGCGTCATCGCCGACGGTCTCAGTGTCGTCTCCACGATCGATTTCTTCACGCCGATTATAGACGACCCGTACGAATTCGGTCGCATCGCCGCGTGTAATGCGGCCAGCGACGCGTTCGCGACCGGTGCTGGCGATGATCTGACATTTCTGGTGGTCCTCGGCCTGCCACAGGAACTAACGGACGCGGCCACGGACGTTCTGTGCGGCATCGTCGACGCGGTGGACGACATGGAGGGCGTCGTCGCGGGTGGACACACGATCATGAACCCATGGCCGATCGCGGGCGGGTCCGTCATCGCCACCACTCCGTCGGAACACGTCCTCCAGACGAGCGACGCCTCGCCGTCGGACCGTCTCTATCTGACGAAACCGCTCGGCACGCAACCGGCGATGGGCGCGCTCCGTGTGCGAGACGGAGAATTCGGCGAGACGATCGCGGAAACGACGGCCCGACCCGTACAGGACATCGCAGACGAGGCGCTCGCGTGGATGACGACGCCGAACAGGGACGCGATGCTCGCGGCCCGGGAATACGCGACGGCCGCGACCGATATCACGGGCTTCGGGCTCCTGGGACAGGCTCGCGTCCTCGCGGAGAACGCCGGCGTCGGCGTCGAGCTCACGCACCTCCCCATCATCGACGGCACCCTCGAGCTCTCCCAGCTTTTCGGCTACGGCCTCGAAGACGGCGAGAGTGCGGAAACGAGCGGGGGGCTATTACTAGCGGTCCCTGACCGACAGACGGACGCGTTCGAGTCCTCCCTCTCAGATGCAAACGTGTTCTATCGTCACGTCGGCCGCGTTACGACCGATTCCGGCGCGACGATCGTCGATCCGACGATCGAACGGGTCCACGGCTGATCGCCCGCAGCTGATCGTCCACGAGCCCCTGACCGGGGTACGGGCTGTGGAATCGAACGGACACCGACTGCAAACGGCTTGTCCGAGCTGTCTCTAGGAGAGGTTGAGCAACGCTTCGAGAACGCCGCCGCCGAGACAGAGCGCTTTGTCGGAAATCTTCGTGTAGTCGACGTCATCTCGGGGATCGACGTCACCGAGTTTCGCGCCAGAAGAGACGGAAACGCCGTCGTGGACGAGTCCCCGGACGAGCCCGCCGATTGCCGTGACGACCGGATCGTCGTCGACGTAGCCGACGGTTGCCTCCGCCTCGACGATGTCGCCGATTTCGACCGACGGCGACCACACGCCGTCGCTTGGGGCTCTGAGAACTCGCTCGTGAGTGTACCCACGACGTTCACCCGGTTCGCCGTCGTACGGGCTGGGTTTCCCGTCGTAGATGACGTGTCCGAGTTCGTGTCCACGATCGGTTTCGACGACGGCGTCCACGTTCTCGCCGGCCTCGAATCCCGGACCGAGACCGATGACGACGTCCGCGAGGTCCCGGCGGGTTCCGGTGTCCGTCTTCCCCTTGGCCATAATCGCATCGACGACGGCCTTCGGCTCGAGTTCGTCGACGACGGTCGCGTTCGGGTCCTCGAGGACGGGCACCTCGTCGTCTTTGATAGCGGCGAGTGCGTCGTCGATATCGGCGGCCTGACGGCCCGTGACGCCCTGTATGGAGACTTCGTCCTCGTACATCGCAGCGCCGAACGCGACCGCGCGGCGGACGACGGTCGGCCGCGCCGTCTCAGCCACGATGACCGGATAGCCTGCTCGATGGAGGCGATAGACCACACCACTCCCGAGGTCGCCGCCACCGCGAACGACGACGAGGTCCTCGAGATCGTGTCTGGTCGCTCGCTCGCCTGTCGTGTCGTAGCGATCGCGGTGCATCTCGGCGAGAACCGAGAGCGCGACGTCTTCGGGTCCACCCCCACCGAGGTCGAGCCCGACGGGCGCGCGGACGCGAACGAGGTCTCGGCGCGAGTAACCCTCCTCGAGCAACGAATCGAAAATGTGAGCCGCCTTGTCTTCGCTGGCAACGACGCCGACGTAGCCGGCGCCACCGTCGATTGCGGCGGCGACGGCCTGTCGGTCGAACGTTCCGCTTCGCGTCGCGACGGCGACCGCCGTTTCCGACGTCATCGGGAGTTCGGCGAGGACCTCGTCGTAGTCCCCGTGAACGACGTCCGCCTCCGCAGCAAACCGGTCCGAGGATGCGTATTCCTCGCGGTCGTCGACGACGGTGACGTCGTAACCGAGTCGGTTCCCCATCGCCGCGAGTTCGACGCCGATGTGTCCACCGCCCGCGACATGGAGCCGAGAGCGGCCCCGGATTCGATCGATAAAGACGTCCATGGACCCGCCACAGACCATGCCGGTGTTGCCGCCGGGACGCAGTTCGTACGACCGGACCCCGGGATCGGCGTCGCCGCGGAGGACGTCACGAGCTTCGTCGACGGCGAGCCCTTCGACCGTTCCGCCGCCGATCGTTCCGTACTCGTCTTCGTCGGTCACGAGCATTTTCGCCCCGACGTCCCGCGGCGCACTTCCGTCTTTGCCCACGACGGTCAGCATCGAGGCCGGCCGTCCCTGCTCGACGAGTTCGTCGACGCGATCGAAGAGCGTCATACGAAACTCGTCACCTCGTGATCGACCATGAGCGTCATCAGTTCGTCGTACGTGACGGTGTCGATTCGTTCGGGCGCGGTCAGACCGCGCATCTCGAGGTCGCGTTCGACTGCGAGCGTCGGCGCGTCGAGATCCGGATCGAGCAAGACGCCGTCCTGTATCAGGACGACGATTCCGTCGTCGTCGTTCGCCGCCGATCGCAGTCCGATTTCCGCCATCGGTTTGTCAATCAAATACAACATTGTCAAAAGTCGAGAGTGTGATCAGCCTGCTTGATCATCGACGCGATCTCCTCGCCGGTCTTGATGCCGACGTCGGGAGCTATTTCCTCGGGTGTGACGTCGCGTGCCGTCATCGATGCCTCGTCGACGAACAACTCACCCTCTTCCTCTGCGAGGTCGATGAGATGGTCGGTCATGTTGAGCGCATCGCGGTCGACCGCCGCTCGAGCGGCGTAGATACCGTCCTGCGTGAACACGACGGAGACGTCGTGACGATCGAAGCCGGCAGCGACGCCACGAGCCGCCCGAAGCCCTTCAGGGACGTGGACGCGACCGTATGGCCCTCGCGTGAGCAAGACGAGGACGTCTCGTTTCATAGCGAGATCACCCGATCGGCCTCGCCGAGTATATCCGCCAGATCCGGCAGCAGACCGACTTCGACGCCGTCCGGGTAGTCCGTTTCGGCGTCGATACCCCGTGCGTTCACACAGAGGCCGCAGCAAATCACCTCGGCACCGTCGTCGATCAGGTCCTGAAACTTATCCGTCGGCATTTCGTCGTACAGTCCCGCCTCCGAACAGTCGGGGAGGTGCTGGTCGGCGACCGGAACGTAGGCGCCGTCGAGATAATGGAAGTACGTGACCTCGTGACCGGCGTCGAGCGCTGCCCGGCCGAGTTCGTATGCTGTCCGCCACCGTTCGCTATCGAAGGGGCCACCGGTAAGCAGAAACCCGACGTGGATCATGTCCGAGACGTTGGCCGAGTGCGATAATAAGAGTTAGCATCCCACAAAATATCATTCGGACGAACCGGCCGTCGACCGCCTGTCGTTCCGCCTTCCCGTCTCGGCGCGACTGTCCCGAGTCACTCGACCACTGCGTCGACGTGGTCCCAGCGCTCGACGTCGACGAGCCCCCGGTTCGTCAACCGGTACTCCGGGATCACCTCGAGAGCGAGGAACGAAAGCGTCATCAGACCGTGGCGGTCGAGGCCGAGGTCTTCCGCCCGGGCGGTGACCGATTTGAACTGCTCGAAGACGTCAGTCAACGGCTCGTCCGACATTAACCCGGCCACGGGCAACGGAATCGCCGAAATGTCGTCACCCTCACGTTCGGGATCGCACACCGCGATACCACCGTCGACCGCTCGGAGATGATTCGCAACTCGAGCCATCGCATCGTAGGACGTTCCCGCAACGACGCAGTTGTGTGCGTCGTGTGCGACCGTCGACCCGATCGCCCCGCGCTCGAGGCCGAGCCCCTCGACGAAGCCGCGGCCGATGCCGGCGTCGCGGCCGTGCCGTTCGATGACCGCGATCGGAAGCACGTCCTCGTCGGGTGCCGGTTGGATCGTACCGTCGTCGACGGGAAGTGACGCTTCGGCACGTCCCGTCTGAATCCCCCCGACGAGGTCGATTACGCGGACGGTGGCCGTCTCCGACGCCGATTCAGGGGCGGGGAGCGCGAGATCGGGCTCCGCAACCGGAGCGAAATCCACGGTCCCCGTCGAGAGTGCGGTCGATGGTGGATCGCGCTGAGTGCTCGTCGGATCGAGCCGTCCATCGACGAGGACGTGATCGACGCTCCACGACTCGAGGTCGTCGAGCAAGACGAGATCGGCTGGCGCACCCGGTTCGATCCGTCCGAACGGAAGGTCGTAGGACTCGGCCGTGTTCAGCGTCGCCATCTGGACGGCTTCGACAGGGTCGACGCCCTCGTCGATCGCCTTTCGCACCGCGAAGTCGACGCCGCCGTTTTCGACCAGATCGACTACGTCGCGGTCGTCCGTACACAGCGACAGCCGACGCGTGGGAACGTCGTCGACGAGACTCACGAGGTCGGCGAGGTTCTTCGTCGACGATCCTTCGCGCAGGTAGACGCGGAATCCGAGGTCGACTTTCTCGCGTGCCTCGGCCTCGGTAATACTCTCGTGATCGTTGTCGAGGTATCGTGCAGCCTCCTGCAGGTCCGAACCGGACACCCGCGGAAGGTGTCCGTCGACCGTGAGCCCGCGCTCACGCGCGGCACCGATTTTCGCGTGCAGGTCCTCGTCGCCCCCGACGAGAGCGGGCAGGTCCATCACCTCCGCGAGTGCGACGACCAGTTCGTGATCGAGCAGCGGCGAGACGTCGTCGGCGTCGAGCGTCGCACCGCCGTCCTGCAAATTCGAAGCGGGCACGCTCGACGGGACGCCGAACCTGACCTTCAACGGGGTTTGCGTCGCGTCTTCGAAGGCGGCCCGGACGCCGTCGGCGCCGAGGACGTTCGCGATTTCGTGGGGGTCGTGGATGATACTTGTCACCCCGCGAGGCACCAGTGCTTCGCCGTACTGAGGCACCGTGACCATGCTCGACTCGACGTGTACGTGTGCGTCGATCAATCCCGGAGCGACGTATTCGGCCTCGAGTTCCCGATCTGCCGGCCGCTCCTCGAGCGCGACTATTTCCCCATCGTCTATGGCGATCGCCCGGTCTTCGAGGGACCCGGTGTTGACGTTGACGAGCGTTCCCCGAACGAGTGTGTCGACGCGGTTCATGTATGGGTCGTGATGCTACTCCCGTGTACTGCGACGGCCGTCGATTGGCCGGGCGTGCGATCGGTCGGACCTGTTCTGTGCATACCTATGCTGTATGCTCGCTTTGTAATCAGTATTAGTCTTCGTTCATGGCAGTGGGTTCCGCCGGTGATGGATCGTCGCCGTCGACCGGCTCTTCGAGTCCCATCTCGTACTCTCCGTCCGGGCGCGGGACGAGCGTATTGAGCAGGACCGCACAGATCGCGGTCATGATAATCGCGTTGCCGAAGAAAATGCGGACCCCGGTCGGCATCGCTTCGAAGATTTCGGCTCGAACTTCGACGCCGAGACCGAGACCGATCGAGACGGCTATGATCACCATGTTCCGGCGGTTCATGCGTTCGTTCAAGAAGATGAGCCGGAGGCCGCTCGCCATCACCATACCGAACATGACGATCACCGCACCGCCGAGAACGGCGCTTGGGATCGTCGCGACGACGGCGCTGACCTTCGGAATGAATCCGAGAACCAGCAACACGGCACCGCTAATGCCGACCACATAGCGGCTCATAACGCCAGTGAAGTTGATTATTCCGACGTTCTGTGAGAACGTCGTCAGCGGGAACGCGCCGAAAATGGCGCCGATCGAACTGCCGAGACCGTCGACGAAGAGGCCGCCACTAATTTCGTCATTGTCAGGGTTTCGTCCTTCTGCAGCCGTGATTCCGGACATATCCCCGATGGATTCTATCGCAGCTGTGATGTGAATCGCGGTGATCGTCAGGATGGCGACCGGTTCGAACTGGAACCCGAATCGGCCCGGAATCGGGAGTGCGAACCAGCCCGCGTCCGCGACAGTGGAGAAATCTACGACGCCCAGGGCGACGGCGGCGATGTAGCCGACGACGATTCCAATCAGAATGCTGAGAAGCCGCCAGATTCCGTCCATAAACAGGTTCATTCCGACGGTGACACCCAGGACGAGCAATGCGAGGCCGAGGTTCGTGTATGAACCGTAATCGGACGCGCCGACCCCGCCTGCCATGTAGTCCATCCCGACCGGGATCAGGTAGAGACCGAGGATCATGACGATGAGGCCAGTAACGAGCGGTGGGAACAGAGTTTTGATCCGATCGTACTGCCAGCCGATCAGAATCTCGACCAGCGCACCGATGACGACCGCACCGAAGACCGCATCGAGCCCGTACTGACTGCCGATGGCTATCGCCGCGCCGACGAACGCGAAACTCGTCCCCATCACGATCGGAAGTTTCGCACCGACCGGTCCAAACGGGAAGACCTGAACGAGCGTGGCCAACCCGGAGAATACCAGGACCATCTGGATGAGGTACGTCGTGTCACCGCTGCTGACCCCGACTGCACCGGCGACGATGATTGCCACCGCAATCGTCGGGACGAACATCGCCGATACGTGTTGCAATCCGAGTAAAAGCGCCTCCGGTATCGGCGGTTTGTCTTCTAGTTCATACGCCAGATCGATCGACCCATCACTGGATGACATGGGATAACATAACCCAGATCATCCCCGACCTTGATAAGTTCTTTGTAGGGCAGGTATTTGGCCACTATATGACGAAAATGGGGAGCAAAGAGCCACACACTAGTTCGTTATCACATTATTCCACAGATTATTGCTCGGATTGTGGAATCAAATGAACGAACAACAAACGGATTTTATGTACCAGATATTACACCTCCTGCGGTGATGTAGTAATAGAAAATAAACGCCACAGCCAGAAGCCACTGACCTGGGCGGACGTCATCCAGTTCACCCATCGCTGCTTTGACGATCGGATAAGTGACGATTCCCGCCGCAAGTCCGTCGGCAACGGAAGCTGTAAGCGGCATGACGGTGATGGTGAGTCCGCTCGGGATGAGCCAGGCCGGATTGTCCCAGTCGATATCCGTCACACTGCCCAGCATAATGAGCCCGACGACGACCAGCGCGAGATAAGACGCGTACTGCGGAATCGCTGTGATCAGGGGGACAGCGAGCAGGGACAACAGAAAGAGGATGCCGGCGACGAGCGCCGTCATCCCAGTCCGGCCCCCTTCCTCAATCCCCGCCGAACTCTCGACGAAGGTCGTCACCGTCGACGTCCCGAGTATCGCACCGGCAGTGGTTCCGACTGCGTCGGCCATGAGCGGCTTCTCCATCTCGGGCAAGTCACCGTTTTCGTCGAGGAATCCGCCGAACTGCGAGACACCGATGAGCGTGCCCGCAGTGTCGAAAAAGTCGACGAAGAAGAACGTGAACACGACCAGCGCGAACGTTGCCGGTTCGATCTCGCTGAAGCCGTCGATGAACGCACCGAACAGCGGCGATATGTCGTACTGTGCCGAGGAGAGATTTTCTGGCGCGAGTACCCCGCGGTCGACTACGCCGCCGAGCGTGAGGCCCCAGCCCGCAAGCGCAGTCGTAATTATCCCCATGATTATCGCACCAGTAATTCCCTTCGCGTAGAGAATGAAGGTCAACGCGAGACCCGCAAGCGAAAGGAGCGCAACGGGGTCAGTCGCCACGTCGTTCATCTGGACCAGCGTCGCGTCGGCCGCAACGATCACGTTCATCTCGATGAGGCCGAGCAACAGGAGGAACAACCCGATACCTGCACCGACGGCGAACTTGACCGGTTCCGGGAACAGTTCGATGATGTATCGTCTCGCGCCCACGAACGTCAACAGGATGAAAATGATCCCCTCGACGAAGACGGCCGCAAGCGCCGTTTGCCACGGGACACCGAGTCCGATGACGACCGTGAACGCGAAGTACGCGTTCAGCCCCATCCCCGGCGCCAATCCGAACGGTCGATTCGCGTACAGGGCCATGACGAGAATGCCAATCACTGACGATAGAATCGTCGCGATGGCGATCATCTGGAAGACTTCCTGATCGGTGTAGCCATCTATCTGAATCGCCGCGGAGAGAATTGCAGGGTTGACGACGATGATGTACGACATCGTGAGGAACGTCGTGATTCCTGCCACCACCTCTGTTTTCAGGTCGGTACCGTGTTCTTCGAACCCGAAGAACCCCGCCACCCGCGAAGTATTGTCAGTTGAATCTGACATATGATCCATGTTAAACCATATCAATAAAAAGGTTTCCTGAATGAGTTATCCGCCAAATAGTTTTGCGACAGTCCGTCAGGCTGTGGCAAATTGTGACCATCGCGTGGCACACCCGTGCAACGTAGCCGTCCGACGACATGCTAATAACGATTGTGCCGGAGATATCGACTACCATGGTGAACGCAATAGATCCACCAGCCGATCTCGAGGAACTGCGACGCGGGACCGAACTCGTCAAGCGCGGCTTCGCGCGCATGCAGAAAGGCGGCGTCATCATGGACGTCGTCGACACCGAACAGGCTCGTATCGCCGAGGACGCCGGCGCCGTCGCCGTCATGGCTCTCGAGGCCGTCCCCGCGGACATCCGCAAGCGCGGCGGCGTCGCCCGGATGGCAGACCCCGCCGACGTCGCGGAGATCGTCGACTCGGTTTCGATCCCCGTTATGGGCAAATCCCGCATCGGCCACACCAAAGAGGCCCAGATTCTCGAGGCCGTCGGTGTCGACATGATCGACGAAAGCGAGGTGCTGACGCCCGCCGACGACGCCTACCACATCGACAAGCGCGACTTCACCGCCCCGTTCGTCTGTGGCGCGCGCGACCTCGGCGAGGCGCTGCGCCGGATCGACGAAGGCGCGGCGATGATCCGCACCAAAGGCGAGGCCGGCACCGGCGACGTCAACCAGGCCGTCCACCACCAGCGCACCATCAAAGGCGCCATCCGCAAACTCGAGGGGATGAGCCACGAGGAGCGCGAAGCTTACGCCCGCGAGATCGAAGCGCCCGCGGAACTGGTCCACGAGACCGCCGAAATGGGCCGGCTCCCCGTCGTCAACTTCGCCGCCGGCGGCATCGCGACGCCTGCCGACGCCGCGCTCATGATGCACCACGAGTGCGACGGCATCTTCGTCGGCAGCGGCATCTTCGGCGCCGAAAACCCGCCCGTGATGGCCGAAGCGATCGTCGAAGCGACCAACAACTGGGACGACCCCGAAACGCTCGCGGAAATTTCGAAGAACCTCGGCAAGGGGATGAAAGGCGACGCGAACGTCGACCTCTCCGAGGAAGAGAAGATGCAGGGCCGGGGCGTTTGATCCCCTCGTGTGACACCTGATAGTCAGCTACGGAATAGCGTGCGTGAAAGTCGGAGTTGTCACGTTCGATGTGATATACTGGTTCGCAACGCTGACGTGCCATATCCAATCGGATGCTACAGGGGAACCCCCTCACTTGGTAACGTTTAAACGGTCGTACCTGTATGCAAACCGTATGAAGCGTATCCTCAGTACTGACGAAGCGCCGGCTGCAGTCGGTGCGTACAGTCAAGCGACGACCAACGGCGACGTGACGTTCACTGCCGGTCAGATTCCGATGACGCCTGACGGCGAATTACTCGACGACGAACCCATCGCCGTCCAGACTGAACAGTCTCTGTCCAACGTCGAAGCCGTGCTGGCAGAAGCCGACCTCGAGATGAGCGACGTACTCAAGGTCACGGTCTTTCTCGACGACATCGAGTCCTTCGACGAGATGAACGAAACGTACGCCGAATTCTTCGATGATGAACCCCCGGCCCGGAGCGCCGTCGAGGTGGCGAACCTGCCGAAGGGCGTCGGCGTCGAAATCGAAGCGATCGCCGCAAACGACTGAGTCGGCCACAGCAATCGGGTCTTCATCCGTTTTGAGAAACCACTACTGAGCCGATGGTGTCGGCACCGAGGTCGCGGTCGGAACGCGAAAACTGCTCACGAACGTCCATCCGCAGTTGGTTCTGTTCGGCGGTCTCAGTCGCGGAGACCGGCGAAGGCCGTTACTGAAATCGAACGCCGAGGTCGTGCATTCCGTCGTTGTTCATCGCGAGGTTGATCAAGAGCGGCGTCATGCTCTCGACGAGCGCGGTAACGGCAAGCGGACCGCCGTCGAGGGCTCGCAACCCGTCGATCTCTGCCGCAAGCGATGACACGAGAGCTTTTGCCTCCGCGTCGTCGCTGGTGACGATAACGTCCGCAGCCAGGTCCCGATCCAGGTCACTGAGCGCGCCGGCCGCGAGGTTCTGGAAGGCACCGACGATTGGGACGTCGTTCGGTGCTGTATCCTCGATCGCTTCGGCGACCGAGCCGGCCTCTGGGGCCTCGTAGTGAAAGCCCGCACCGTCGCGACGCATCGCCACTGCGGGACTCACGAGAACGGTCTCGTCGTCGAGTTGCGATGCGATGGTATCGACCGTATCTGTGGCGTACTCGGGCGGAACGCTCACGACGACGACATCTGCAGTCGCCGCGGCTTCCTCGTTGCCAACACCGGTTACGTCGATATCGACACCACGAGCCGAAAGGAGTTCGTCGTAATCGTTCGCCCGGCTCGTTGCCTTCTCCGGGTCTCTCGAGCCGATTACGACGCTATGCTCGGTGTCACGAGCCCACCGCAGAGCGAGTCCTTCACCGATATCGCCAGTTCCGCCGAGGAGTGCAATCTCCATAGTTTCGATCTCGAGAGTCACGCTCTTAGAACTATGCCTGAACGAGGCGTCTGTGGCCACTCCGAAGCTCATGTGGCCGGCCGACACAATCTATGGCACGACGATCTGTTCGACGATTTGCCCATGAAAAGCAGACTGTCGGTCCGATCGCCTCAGTTCGGGCTCGTCGAACCAACCATAGTTATATGTAGCGCTATCTCACATCTTACACAACGATACGTATGCTAGTGACACGTTCGCAGGAGGGATCACAGTGCAGTTCAGCCTGACCGTCAACGGCGAATCGCTTGACATCGAGGCAGCGCCGGACGACGATCTCGCATCGGTGCTCCGTCGCGAAGGGTACACGGGCGTGAAATGCGGCTGTGACGGTGGCATCTGCGGGGCTTCGAAGGTCCTCATCGAAGGGAGCGCCGAGATGGCGTGTGGAAAAGCCGTCCAGGAAGCTGATGGCGCAACGATCCAGACGATCGAAGGCATCGGTAGTCAGGACGAGCTCCATCCGATCCAGCAGGCGTTCGTCGACCACTTCGCAGTTCAGTGTGGGTTCTGTATCCCGGGAATGATCGTCCAGACGAAGGAACTGCTCGAGGAGACTCCCGACCCGACCGAAGCGGAGGTTCGGGAGGCTATCGACGACAATCTGTGTCGGTGTACCGGATATCAGAAACCCGTCGAAGCGATACTCGACGCCGCAGCGCGAATGAACGGTGACGGGGCCGTCGCGACGGATGGCGGCACGCCGTCTGCCCCAAACGCTTGCGAGGGAACCGAACGCAACGGTGAGACGAATGAGTAACGAAAACGATCCGAAGCCCGATGGTGGTACCGCATCGCACCCGGAACAGGACGTCACGGAATTCGAGGACCATCCACTCGAGTGGGACGAACCGGAGAACAACAATCTAGCCCCCGACGAACGAGCCAGCGTCTCCCAATCGGCCGAGAAAGACGACGATCCGAAACTCGTCACCGGTCAGGCGAAATACACAGCGGATTACGAGAAGAAGTTCCCGGACCTCGCACACGCCGCCGTCGTCCGTAGCGACGTTCCACACGGTCGAGTGGCGAATATCGACACGAACGACGCAGAAGAGATGGACGGCGTCCACGCCGTTCTGACGCCGTGGTCCGACGAAACCCCGGACGCGAAGTATACGAGCGCGGGTCAGTCCTACCCCGAACCGAGCCCATGGGACATGAACGTGCTCAACGAGCACGTCCGCTACATCGGCGATCCGGTCGCAGCAATCGCGGCTGACGACGCCGAGACTGCACGCGCCGCGGCCGACGCCATCGAGGTCGAATACGAGGAGAACGACTACGTACTCGATCCCGAGGAGGCATACTCCGAGGACGCCCCCCAGATATTCGGCGACGACGAGGTCGAGAACAAGATCGTCGGGCACGATTACAGCCGCAATCGGATGTCCCAGATCGAGGGCGAGATCGGTGACGTCGACGGGGCCGTCGATCGTGACGACGTCCACGTCCACGAAACCGAGTGGGAGACGATCCGACAGTCCCACGCCCAGATCGAGAAACATACCACCCTCGCGTACACCGACGAGGACGACAGACACGTACTCGTCACGAGTACGCAGGTACCCAATCACACGCGCCGACAGCTAGCTCACCTGTTCGACATCCCCATTCGGGACATTCGCGTCTCGAAGCCACGGGTCGGTGGCGGCTTCGGCGGCAAACAGGCGATGGTCGTCGAGCCGATTCCGCTCGCGCTGGCCCTCGCGGCCGACCGTCCAGTCATCTACGAAGCGACGCGCGAAGAGGAGTTCGCCGGGATGCGCTCGCGACACCCGATGAAAGTCCGAGCGCGCACCGCAGTTACCGACGATGGGTCGATCGAAGCCATCGATCTGTACGCGCTCTCGAACACGGGCGCGTACGGGAGTCACGGCATGACCGTCGCCGGAAACGTCGGTAGCAAGCCGATGCCGCTGTACTCGAAGGTTCCGAACGCGCGATTCAAAGCCGATATCGTCCACACGAACACCCCACAGACGGGGGCGATGCGTGGCTACGGCGCCCCACAGGGCACCCTCGCGCTCGAGGGACACTTAGACGAGGTGGCCCGCGATCTCGACCTCGATCCCATCGAGTTCCGCAAACGCCATTACATGGAAGTCGGCGATCTCGACGAAATCGCCGGCATGATGGGTGGCGAAGGTGCAGAGCGACGAATCCGCTCGTGCGGCCTCGACGAGTGTATCGAACGCGGTATGGACGCGATCGGATGGGGCGACATCGACCAACCGGACGAGGAGCACCGCCACCGAGGCATCGGGATGGCACTCTCCGCACAGGGGACCGGTGTCGCGGGCGACGAACTCGGTGCCGCCCAGCTCATGATGAACGAGGACGGGTCGTTCCACCTGCACGTCGGCGGCGTCGATATCGGAACCGGAGCGGACACGGCGTTCATCCAGATCGCAGCCGAAGTGCTCGGCTGTCCCGAAACGGACATCGTCATTAAATCGTCCGACACGGACGTCACGCCCTTCGACTACGGGGCGTACGCCTCCTCGACGACTTACATCAGCGGCATGGCGGTCAAAAAGGCCGCAGAGGACGCGAAAGAGCGCATCCTTCACTGGGGCTCGAAACTTCTCGAGGAACCCGAAGCGAACCTCGAGACGGGAGACGGGGAGGTCTACAGTGAAGAGACGGGTGAGAGCGTCAGCCTCGAAGAGATCGGTTACGAGGCCGCCTACGGGCACGATGAACGCGAACACATCCTCGGAAAAGGGACCCACTGCACGGAGGAGAGTCCGCCGCCGTTTGCCGCACAGTTCGCGGACGTCACCGTCGACGAAGAAACCGGCGAGTTCGAGGTCAACAAGCTCGTCGTCGCGGTCGATTGCGGGGTCGCGATCAACCCCGGCATGGCAGAGGGACAGGTCGAAGGCGCAAACCACATGAGCTACGAGATGGCGGTCAGCGAAGGCATTACGTTCGACGACGACGGCCGATCGGAGGTGACGAGTTTCGGCGACTACGACTGGCCTACGGCGTCGGAGACGCCGACGATCGAGTCGATTCTGGTCGAAACGCACGAGCCGACCGGCCCGTTCGGCGCCAAATCCGTGGCGGAAGTGCCGACGAACACGGTTCCGCCCGCGCTGAGCAACGCCATCCGTGAAACGGTCGGCGTTCGGATCACCGACATGCCGATCACCCCGGAAAAAATCAGAGCCGCCCTCGAAGACGACGAGTGAGCTAACCCCAATCTGACACTTCGGACCACCATTCCCTCCATTCTTCGCACTCTCCGTTATCTGACCCGTCTCCGCGGGTCACACTCCCGACCTATCGAACGGACGTCGTTCGCGGATTCGGGACTTTCAGGCATTCGTGATCTCACGTATCTGTGAATAAGGATAACCTCCAAAAATGTTTTATTACATATTATTAGTGAGCAGAAACCTCGACAAATCTTAAGGTTCCGGTACGTGTGGTGTGAGGTATAGTGGTAGCATCCCCCATAGAGTGAGCCATATGCACATCGAATGTACAATCAACGGTAACGAACGGTCCTTCGAGGTATCGAAATCAGACCTCCTGCTCGACGTGTTGCGTCAGAACGGATACACCGGTGCTAAGCGCGGCTGTGACACCGGCGCGTGTGGAATGTGTACCGTCCAGATCGATGGAGAGCCGACGATGTCGTGTATAACGCCGGTCGTGAAGGCCGACGGTGCGACCATCGAGACGGTCGAAGGGCTCGGCACTCAGGACGATCTGCACCCGGTTCAGCAGGCGTTCGTCGACAACTCGGCGCTGCAGTGTGGATTCTGTATTCCGGGGATGATTATGCGATCGAAGGCGCTGCTGGAGGAGAACCCATCACCGAGCGAGGCTGAAGTCCGGGAGGCGCTGTCTGACAACCTCTGTCGGTGTACCGGATACAAGAAAATCGTCGAAGCGGTCCTCGAGGCATCGGAACGAATGGGTGAGCAGACGGTTGCTGCCGATGGCGGATACTCGTGTCGCTGCGAGGACACGGGACTCGAGGTCGATTCACGAGGTGAGACGGATCGATGAGTAAACCGACTGAACGAGATCGTCCCGACGACACGACCGAAGAAGGCGAGCGACGAGTCGCCGACTCCGAGCAGTCCCCGATGGAGTGGGACGAACCGGAGAACAACCGCAAACCTAGTGACGAACGCGAAAATCTCACGACGGACGTCGAAAAGGACGACGCGCGGAAGATCGTTACGGGCGAGGCGCAGTATACAGCCGATTACAGCCGTCAGTTTCCCGACCTCGCCCACGGGACGGTCGTCCGCAGCGACGTCGCACACGGCATCGTGACAGATATCAATACAAGCAAGGCCGAATCGATGGACGGCGTATACGCAGTCGTCACACCCTGGGACGACGCCGTTCCCAACACGCTGTACTCGAGTTCCGGCCAGTCCTATCCGGAACCGAGTCCGTGGGATATGCGCGTTCTCAGGAGACACGTTCGGTTCGTGGGAGATCCGGTCGCGGCCGTCGCCGCCGAAACCGGTGAGATCGCGGATCGAGCCGCCCGCGCGATCGAGGTCGAGTACGAGGAACGCGACGCCGTTTTCGACGTAGAGAGGGCGATGGAACCGGATGCGCCACGGCTGTTCGAAGACGACGAGGTGGAAAACGCACAGAGCGGCGCGGAGTACGAACGTAACCTCGAGTCGCACTTCGAAGGAGAAATCGGCGACGTCGAGCAAGCGTTCGAGCGTGACGACGTCCATGTACACGAGACCGAACTGGACACGCCGTATCAGTCCCACTGCGTTCCAGAGCCCCACACGACGATCGCCTATACGGACGAAGACGACAGATACACGTTCATCACCGCAACGCAGGTGCCAAATCACACGCGACGACAGCTCGCGCACGTCTTCGACGTGCCGATCCGAGATATCCGCGTGGATAAACCCCGCGTCGGCGCCGGTTTCGGCGCGAAACAGGAGATGGCGATCGAACCGATCGCGTTCGCACTTCACCTCGAGGTCGACCGACCCGTCAAACTCGAGATGACGCGACAGGAGGAATTCTACGCGCTGCGGTCGCGCCATCCGATGGACATGACGATGCGATCGGCAGTGACCGAGGACGGGACGATCGTGGCGATGGACCTCTATGCGCGCTCGAACGCCGGAGCGTACGGCACCCACGGGATGACGGTCGCAACGAACGTCGGAACAAAGGCGCTTCCGCTGTATCCGCGCGTTCCGAACATCCGGTTCGAGGGCGACGTCGTTCACACGAACCTGCCGATGGGTGCCGCGATGCGCGGGTACGGTGCCCCACAGGGTCACTTCGCCGTCGAGGCACACATGGATGAGGTTGCCCGCGACCTCGGGATAGACCCCATCGAGTTCAAGCGCCAAAACGCGATACGAAAGGGGGATCTCGACGACGTTTCGACCATCCTCAAGGACGACGATCGTTTTGCCCGACGAATTCGCTCCTGTGGCCTGGAAGAGTGTATCGAACGCGGCATGGACGCGATCGGCTGGGACGACGTCGAGCAACCCGAGGAAGACAACCTCCATCGTGGGGTCGGGATGGCGATGTGTGCACAGGGAAGCGGGGTCGCTGGCAAGGAACTCGGCGCTGCAAAACTTATGATGAACGAGGACGGCTCGTTCCACCTTCACGTCGGCGGTGTCGACACTGGAACGGGAAACGATACGATGTTCAGCCAGGTCGCAGCCGAAGTGCTCGGCTGTCGACCGGATGATATCGTCGTCAAATCGTCAGATACTGACATCACGCCGTTCGACTACGGCTCCTACGCGTCGTCGACGACGTACATCAGCGGAACGGCGGTCAAAAAAGCAGCCGAAGACGCCAAAGATCGCCTATTGTACTGGGGATCGAAACTCCTCGAGGAACCCGAAGCGAACCTCGAGACCGGAAACGGGGAAGTCTACAGCGAGGAGACGGACGCGAGCGTCGACTTAGAGGAAATCGGCTACGAAGCGACCTACGGCCACGACGAACGCGAACAGATCATGGGCGACGGCCACCACTCGACGGACGAGAGTCCGCCGCCGTTCGGCGCGCAATTCGTGGACGTCACCGTCGACGAGGAGACCGGCGAGTTCGAACTGAACAAACTGGTCTACGCGGCCGACTGCGGCGTTGCGATCAATCCACCGCTTGCCGAGGGGCAGGTCGAGGGAGGCCAACACATGAGCCTCGAGTACGCGACGAGTGGCGGGTTGGAGTTCGACGACGAGGGGAACCCACAGACGACCGGGTTCCGTCAATACGGGATGCCACGGACGACGGATCACCCACCGATGGAGACGATCCTGGTCGAAACACACGAGCCGACGGGCCCGTTCGGCGCCAAATCCATCGGCGAACTGCCGACGAACGGAATCCCACCCGCGCTCAGTAACGCGATTAGTGACGCCGTTGGGGTGCGCATGACGTCGCTCCCGATCACTGCGACGGACGTCAAAGCGGCGATCGAGCGCCGCGAAGCGTAACGCGCCGGTCCGAGCATCGTTGCTAGCTCGTTATTTTGCAGCGGTCATTGGTGGCTTGACGGTCCGAGGAGGATAGTTTCGGATATCGTCCGGACGGAAACCGCGGTGTCTGTTGTGCCATTCGACGTGGCTGTCGTCCACGGATCTGTGGCGGACAGCCAAACGTGCCACACAGCTGAGGAGTTAAGTGGCTCGATAACGTGTAGATAGCCTGTGCGGACGGTACCTGCTCTCGAAGGCGGGCACGCGCCGTCGGAGGAAGAGAATGGCCACTGACAACCAACGTAACGCCCAAAGTACGACTCGAGTGGATCAACAGTGTCGTTATTTCAGCGAGAGACAGCGGCGCATCTACGAGTACGTCCGCAATCACGAACCGGTGGCCCGTGAGCGTCTGGTCTATCGATCCGATTCCGTAACCGACCAGCGTGCCGCCGTCCATCACTGTGTGGCACTCAAACGCCTCGGGATACTCACGGCCGATGGAAATCGACTTCGAATCGGTTTCGACGTTGCAACGCTTCCCGACCCCGAAACCGTCACCGCTCGATCGGTAAACGGCGACGTTACGATTCGCCCGGTCGGCTGGAGGGGGTACACCGACCTGTGTGAGCGTCTCCAGCAGAACGACGGCGAGAACCCTGACGTTGAAACGGAACAGATTTCTCGTCGGGTGGCGACCGAGGGACGACTGTTTCGCCAGGATCGTGTGCGTGAACGCGTCGCATACGCCGCGTACACGGCCACCGAAATGCGGGGATGGGTCCTTCTCAGTTCGTCTCGGCCGCAGGACAAACACACGGTGACGTTAACGAGCGGCGTCGTCGAAACGAGTGGTGGCGATGTCAGTCTCGGGAGTCGGCTGCGAGAGTACGGCCTCAAGTGGGCCCGGTCGCGAGGATACGGGAAAGTCTACCGCCCGCTTCCGGCAACGAAGCAGGGTACCATCGAAACGCTCGAGTCCGACGGATGGACCGTCGACGCCAGACGCGAGGGACGGTATCGGACGGAAGCCGGCTTGGTCGACGAAGTAGTTCTCGCGTGGCGGTTCGACGACGGTTTTGAGAGCGACTCGTGACGAAAACCATCCGGAACTGGAGGCGATGCAAGGCGGTGAACCGGTGCGGTTTCGGCGGCTACCGACCGATCAGTTACGGTGTCTCGTCTCACCCGTGGAGGGTGTGACGCCCTCGGTTACACGAATTCGAAGGGTGAACGTTTCCGCACCGTCAGAGTCGTCGTCGGTGGCATCGGTGACCGCATATCCGTGCTTGTAGCAGGTTCTGCAAATACTGCGTTCGGCTGGCGGATAATCACCGGTAACGACCAGTTCGTCGCCGGGTTCGAGTTCCTCGAGACAGCGGCGGACGATGCTCACCGGTTGCGGGCAAACCATTCCACTGACGTCGATGTGCACGTCCGCCAGTACGGTCACGTTCGTAATAACAGTTAGTGACGATCGTCTCCGAGATGGATGGGGCTGACGAGCTCGAGACCATCGTTGCAGCCGAGAGGAATGGCGTGATCAGGATACCGTTTCTGGCCCGCAGTCAGTTGCCCCTAATCGAGATGGCGGCGTACTCGCGAGAGTGCCGTTTCGTTCGATCGCCACAGAAAGTACACAACAGGTCCTGTGGCACAGTTGTGGCTCAAATCGACTGACACCAATTTTATACCGAACGGGATCTTTCATCAAGGATAATGACGCAGCTTCGCGGGCGCTCAACCAGACGTACGTTTCTTGGTGTACTCGGGACAGGCGTCGTTTCTACGGCGGGCTGTCTCGGAAGTGCAACGAGCGACGAACTCTCTATCGGCGTTATCCCGGACGTCGATCCGGATACAGCCATCGACAAAAACACGCCACTCGCGAACCACCTGGAGGATGAACTCGGAGTCACGATCAGCCTCGATACGACGTCGGATTACGCGGGACTCGTTCAAGCGACGACCGGAGATCACGTCGATATCGCGTACTTCGGCGGCGTTTCGTACGTCATCGCGAGTCAGCGCGCCGACGTCAGAGCGATCGCCGTCGGTGAAAAGGACGGATCGACGAAGTGGGAATCCGTCTTCGTCGCCCACGAAAGTAGCGGAATCGAAGACCCGACCGACCTCCGCGACGCATCCGACGTCGATTTCGTGTTCGGCGACCCGATTAGCACGTCCGGGACCGTTATGCCCACGTACTACGCCAACGAAGAGTGGGACATCGATCTCGAGGCGGACCTCTCGACTACCCACGTCGGTGCTCACGATGCTGTGGTTCGGACGGTCGCGAACGGAGACGCCGATGCGGGCTCGTTGAACGCACGCATTTTCGACGCAAAGCACGAAGCGGGCAAAACGGACGGAGCCATCGAAATCTGGCGAACGCCTTCATTTGCCGACTACCCGTGGGCCGTGGGCCCGTCCGTCGACGACGATCGGGCCGAGGAGATTCAACAGGCGTTTCTCACCCTCCACGAGTCAGTCTCGGACGAGATGCTCGATCAGCTAAACGTCGACCGATACGTCGAAGCAGATCACGACGATTTCGCAGATATCGAGGCAGCAGTCGAGCTGATGGGAATTACAGACGTCTAATCATGTCGTTGCTCTCGTTCGAGAACGTCACAAAGCGGTTCGAAGGCGCATCAGCCCCGGCTGTTCGAGACCTCTCGGTTTCGATCGCTGCCGACGAATCGGTCGCCGTGATCGGTCCGTCGGGCGCCGGAAAAACGACGCTCCTTCGGCTGGCAGCGGGCGCGATCCAGCCGGACGTCGGACGGGTCTCACTCGACGGGACGCATCACTACGATAACGACGACGTGGCGCTCGTCTACCAGGCAGACACGCTGATCGGCCGGCGAACCGCCCTCGAGAACAGCATCGTCGGTCAGATCGGCTCGTGCTCCCGGCTCCGCGGCTTGATCGAGCCGTTCGTCCCCTCCGATACTGATCGAGCGATCGAACTCCTCGAAGCCGCCGGATTGGGAGAGTACGTATATACCCGCGCCGATCAGCTCAGTGCTGGCGAGCGCCAACGTGTCGCGGTCGTCCGAGCGGTATTGCAGAACGCGCGGGTATTGCTCGCCGACGAACCGACGGCGAACCTCGATCCGACGACGAGCGACACGATCGTCGATCTGTTGCACCAGTCGTCGGCGGATCGCGCACTGATGGTCGTGATGCACGACGTCGACCTCGCTCTGGAACGATTCGACCGAATACTCGGAATAGCCGACGGGGGACTCGCATTCGATCGATCAGCCGAGCGGGTCGACGACGAACTCCTCGAGGCGATCTTCGGCGACGACGAGGGCCAGCGAACGAAACAGGAGGCTGTGAGACGATGACTGCTGGGGGGCCAGAGCACAACGAGGAACCGGGGACGAACGTGGCCCGGCTCTCTGATCCACGTCTGCATTCGGTAGGCGATTCGACGCCACCGGAACGGACGGCCGGCGGCGGGCTGTCGAAGCAGTCTCTGACGTGGGTACTGGTCCTCGGGCTGCTACTCGGTCTCGCCGCGTGGATCGCCGAAGTCGATCTCGTCGCCCTCCTGAGCGCTGATGCGCGGAGGCAGATGTGGAGCTTTATCGCTGACGGAATTCCACCGAACGTCTCGAGGGAGTATCTGCTGGGGCGGACGCTTCGAGATGGGCTGCTGTGGGCCGCCGTCGAAACTGTCGCAATCAGCATCGTCGGCATCGTGCTCGCTGTCGGTCTGGCGATTCCGCTCGCACTGGTCGGCGCCGCGAACGTAACGCACCGCGGGCCGCTGTACGATCGCTCGAGCCCGACGACGCGGTACGTCGGCCTCGCGCTCCATCGGATCGCCCGCGGCGTGTTGAGCTTCCTTCGGTCGGTTCCGGACCTCGTGTGGGGATTCCTGTTCGTGGCGGCGATTGGTCTCGGCCCGTTCGCCGGGGCGCTGGCGATCGGCATTCACAACGGGGGTGTGCTCGGGAAGCTGTACGCGGACTTCCTCGAGGATACCGATCCGCTCCCCGTCGAGGCAGTCTACTCGACCGGCGCGACGCGACTGCAGACGGTCGTCCACGGGATGGTCCCCCAGATCACGCCGACGCTGGTGTCGTACACGCTGTACCGCTGGGAGTGTGCGATTCGGTCCGCGACGATACTCGGGTTCGTCGGTGCCGGTGGGCTCGGCTACTACCTCACCATCACGATAAACAGACTCCAGTATCCGAAGTTACTCACGGCGATCGGTGCGGTGTTCGTCCTCGTCGTCAGTTGCGATTATCTCTCGAGTCGCCTCCGAGCGGCAATGGTTTAGGGCCGTACTTCGTCCGCAGCATCGCGGTGTTCCTCGAGCGAGAGTCCGACATCCCGTGCCTGCTGGCGGATCTCGTCCGCGTCGACGGTCGTAACGTCACCGTCGTCCATTACGACCTCTCCGTCGACCATCGAGAAGACGACGTCCTCACCGTGGGCGGCGAAGACGAGGTGGGAGAGGGGATCGTGCAACGGCGTCGCACGAGTCACGTCGGTGCGAACGCCGACGATGTCCGCCCGCCACCCGGGTTTCAGTTCTCCGAGTTGCTCGAAACCGGCGGCTTTCGCGCCGTTGATCGTCGCCATCTCGAAGAGCGTCTCTGCCGGTGCCGCGACGGGATCGAGATGGTCGACCTTCTGGAGAAGGCTGCCCTGTCGCATCTCCGTGAACGGATCGAGCGTGTTGTTACAGGGCGGGCCGTCGTTCCCGAGCGCAACGTTGATGCCGCGGTCCAGATAGTCCACGATGGGCGCGATCCCGCTCGCCAGTTTCATATTCGACGACGGGCAGTGGGTGACGTGGGTCCCGGTCTCGGCCAGCACCTCGCGTTCGCTCTCGTCTGTCCAGACGCAGTGGGCGAGCACGACGTCCTCTCCGGTGAGACCGACCTCGTCCAGCCAGTGGATGTTCCGCATCCCGGTGTCCGATTCGACCGTTTCGATCTCGCTTTGATTTTCGCTCGCGTGTGTGTGGATACGGACGCCGTCGTACGCATCCGCGAGTTCGCGAGCGCCGCGGAGACATTCCTCGGTACACGAAACGGCGAACCGGGGCGTCACGGCATACCGGATGCGGTCGTCGAATGAGCCGTGATACTTCTGGATGAGCCGTTCCGTCTCGGCGAGCGCGTCGTCGGTCGCTTCGTCGAGGCCCTCCGGCGACCGTTGATCCATGAGGACTTTGCCGAGCAGACCGCGGATCCCCATTTCGCCGGCCGCCTCGAACGCGCGGTCGGCGTGGTTCACGGACAGGTGATCGATACACGTCGTGGTCCCGCTCTCGATCATCTCGAGATAGCCCAGTTTCGCCGCGATTTCCATCTCCGCTTCCGAGAGGGACGCCTCCATCGGAAGGATGTATTCGAAAAGCCAGTCGAGCAGCTCCGAATCGTCCGCGATGCCTCGCCCGAGGCTCTGGACCGAATGGATGTGTCCCCCGACGAGCCCGGGAAGAAGGATGTCGAACGTTCGTTCCTCCCGATCCGGATACCGATCGACGACCTCGTCCCGTTGCCCCACCGCTTCGATTCGTGACCCCTCGACGACCACACTCCCATCGTCGATGACGGTCTCGGAATCGGCGAGGACTGTGCCAGATAGTATCATCCGTTCGTTACTCTCCCCGGACAGTTAAAATGATTACTACATCGGAAATGCGTTTCGCGAGCGATTGCGATCGGCACGATCATTTGGCAGACGAACCGCTCGAATTCCTCGGCAATGGAACGAGAGCCACAGCGGAGGAACCGAAAGCCACAACGGAACGAGAGCCACAGCGGAGGAACCGAAAGCCACAGCGGAGGATACCCGCGGTCCTCAGAGCGACGCTTGTTCCGTGACGGCCCGGAGGAGGACGTCTGCGCCGGTAACGATGTCTTCCCACTCGGTGTACTCGTTCTCCCGGTGACTGATTCCGTCGACGCTCGGAACGAAGATCATGCTCGTCGGCGCGATCGTGTTCAGATAATTGGCGTCGTGTCCCGCACCGCTTACCAGCCGGGTGTACTCACAGCCGGCATCCTCGGCTGCGTTGGCGACGGTCTCGATGCAGTCCGCGTCGAACGGATCGGCATCGACCCGCATGATCTCCTCGATCTCGTACTCGAGACCCTCCCGTTCGGCGGCCCACTCGATCTCGTTCTGGATGCGTTCGACGGCCGTCTCGACGACCGCGTTGTCGTACGACCGGAAGTCGAGGGTGAACTCGACGCGTTCGGGGATGACGTTGATCGCGTTGGGCCAGACGTCGACGCTGCCGACCGTGCCGACGAGGTCGGTCCCTTCGGTCGCGGTTATCTCGCGGACGGCCTTCGTTACGTCCGCCGTGGCGACGAACGCATCGTGGCGCATGTTCATCGGCGTCGGGCCGGCGTGGTTCGCCTGGCCTTCGAACGAGACGTTCATCCACGAAAAGCCGAAGACGCCCTCGACGACGCCGACGCTCAGATCGGCCTGTTCGAGGAACGGTCCTTGCTCGACGTGGAGTTCGAAATAGCAGTGGATGTCGTCCGGTTCGCAGGGTTCCTCACCCTTGTACCCGACCCGCTCGAGTTCGTCGCCGAACCGGTTCCCGTCCTTGTCCTCCCGGTCGTATGCGTACTCGAGGTCGAAGACGTCGGTGAACACGCCGCTGCCGAGCATATCGGGCTGAAACCGAACACCCTCCTCGTTGCTCCAGGCGACGATTTCGAGGGGGCGGTCCGTTTCGACGCCGGCGTCGTTCAACGCCTCGACGACCTCGAGAGCGCTCAAAACGCCGACGACACCGTCGTACCGACCGCCGTTGTACTGGCTGTCGATGTGAGAGCCAGACATGACCGGGGCAGCAGACGAATCGCGGCCCTCCCGGCGCCCGAAGATGTTCCCCATCTCGTCGATACGCACCTCGAGGCCCGCATCGCGGAACCACTCGACCAGCGTGTCGCGCGCTTTTTTGTTCTCGTCGGAGAGTGCCGGGCGGTTCACGCCACCGGCATCGGTCGCACCGATCTGACTGAACTCGTCGAACCGTTCGCGGAACCGTCGCTCGTCTATCGTTGCGGTTGTCATATATCATCACACCTAGCCCACCGTCTTTAACATTCCGACGCTCTACCGTGTATCCGCGCGTTCGGCGTGACGAGGTTGCCACAGCGTCCAAAATGCCGGGCACACTGTGCTGACCAAAAGAACCAAATCATCGATACACGATAACAGTAATATGTCGACTACTAACACGGACTCTATAGAGTTCCGTAACGCACGAGTTCTCGACGGAAGTGGCGCCGACGCGTACTCGGGGAACGTCCTCGTCGAAGGGGAGCGAATCCAGCGAATTGCCGACGATCCCGCCGGTGCCGACCGCGAAGTCGACCTCGACGGCTCGTTTCTGGCACCGGGGTTCATCGACATGCACGCCCACTCGGAACTTCGTCTGTTCGAGAAGCCGGAGGCGGCCGAAAAGATAACGCAGGGCGTCACGACGGAAGTTCTCGGGCAGGACGGCGTCAGCGTCGCTCCCGTCCCGTCGGACCTCAACGAGGAGTGGGCGAACCGAATCCAGTCGCTCGACGGCACGATCGGGGACGAATGGCCGTGGACGACCGTACACGGGTTTCTCGACGAGCTGAGTGACGCGGAGCCGGCCGTCAACACCGCCTTCTACGCCCCCCACGGAAACCTCCGATCGCTGCTGGCCGGGTTCGAAGACCGCCCGCTCGAGGACGACGAACTCGAGACGCTCCAGGCGGAACTGGCCGCTGCAATCGAAGAGGGTGCGTTCGGACTGTCGAAAGGGATGATCTATCCGCCGAGTTCCTACGGGCGCGACCCCGAACTGGAAGCGCTGGCGTCGACCCTCGGTGAGTACGACTCGTTTATGATTTCCCACGTCTGGAACGAGACCGATTACGTTGTCGAATCCATCGAACGGTACCTCGACATCTGTCATCGCGGCGGCTGTGACGCGCACGTCTCCCACCTCAAAGTTGGCGGCCAGCAAAACTGGGGCGCCTCCGAAGACGTCCTCTCACTGTTCGACGACGCGGAAGAACGGGGACAGCGCGTTTCCTTCGATCAGTACCCCTATACTGCCGGTTCGACGATGCTCACGGCGCTGTTGCCACCGTGGGCGCGACAGGACGATTCGGCGGCGATCCTCGAACGGCTCCGCGACGAGTCGGCGCGAGAGCGAATCGCCACGGACATCTCGGAGCAGGGTGACTGGGAGAATCTCGCCCGCGCGGCCGGGACGTGGGACAATATCCTGATCACGCGGACGGAAAGCGGACAACACCAGGGCGAAACGATCGCGGAAATCGCCGCCGAACGCGATCGGGATCCCGTCGACGCGATGTGCGACCTCCTCGTCGAAGAGGACCTCGACGTAACGATGGCGGACTTCATCATGTCCGAAACCGACATCGAGCGCTTCCTCGCCGATCCGCGAGGGACGTTCTGCAGCGACGGCATCTTCGGCGGCAAACCCCACCCGCGAGCGATCGGGACGTTCCCGCGGATCCTCGAACGATACGTCCGGGAACGCGAGGCGCTGACGCTCGAACGCATGGTGTACAAGGCGGCGGGTCGACCGGCCGACCTTCTCGGGCTTCCAGACCGGGGATACGTAAAAGAGGGATACGTCGCCGATCTCGTGGCGTTCGATCTCGACGCGATCGTCGAACGGCCGACGTACGAAGAGCCGAACCAGTTGACGGAGGATTTCGACTTCGTTCTCGTCGGCGGTGAAATCGCGGTCGAAGACGGCAAACCGACCGAGCGACGGAACGGCTCCGTGCTCCGCTCGACCGAAGAGTGGGACGGACAGACTCGGCCATCTCGTTCTCGCCGACTCTCTTGATTGGCGCGAATCGCACACGCGTGTGGCACCCAGCGTTCGCCGGATTGCGACGGACTGGACCACGACAGATTGCAACACCTGCATCCAGACCGGTTTCACTGCTCGGATACCTCGACTCGGTTCGCCACACAGACGCCTCAGCTGTTCCCGGTCTGATGGCACAGCGCGAACGTATACCGGGTCTGTGCTACCTTGCCCCATAGTTATATATCACCCGCTCTTCTACTTGGGAACGACTCTATGAGCTACAGTCACGAGGCAAGCGACGGGAGCGACAGAGTCGGGATTTACCTGCAGGACAAGCACCCGATTCGAGAGAATATGGAACTGGTACAGTACGCCGAGGAGCAAGGCTTCAACGAGGTCTGGCAGGCCGAATCGCGCCTCGCACGGGACGCCATCACCCCGATGGCAGCCTACGCCGCCGTCACCGACGACATCAAAATCGGCTCCGGCGTCATCAACAACTGGACGCGAAACACGGCCCTCATCGCACAGACGATGAGCACCCTCGAGGAACTAGCCGGACCGGACCGGGTCCTCTGTGGGATCGGTGCCTGGTGGGACCCCCTCGCTGAGAAGGTCGGGGTCGACCGGTCGGACGCGCCCCGGGCAATGCGCGAGTGCGTCGAAGTGACGAAACGGCTGCTCGAGATGGAGAACGTGACATACGACGGCGAGCACGTCAACGTCCGTGACATCGAACTCGACGTCGTTCACGGCGATTCCGGTCCCCGGACCGTGCCCGTGTACGTCGGTGCGACCGGGTTCAAGATGATGGAGTTGACGGGCCACTTCGCGGACGGAGCCCTCATGAACTACCTCGTCAGTCCCGAGTACAACCAGAAGGCGCTCGACGCACTCGAGACCGGGGCGGAGCGATCGGATCGATCCATCGACGAAATCGATCGACCGCAACTGATCGTCTGCTCGATGGACCACGACGAAGAGAAGGCACTGGACAACGCCCGGGAACTCATCACGCAGTATCTCGGCCAGCAGCCACACATCATGAAAGCCAGCGGCGTGAGTCAGGACCTGATCGACGAGGTGGGAGACGCCATCGGTGGCTGGCCGGCCGACAAGGACGACATCAAGAAAGGGATGGACCTCATCCCGGACGAGGTGGTCCACAAGTTGACGGCGAGCGGTCGTCCAGAACAGTGTCGCGAGAAGGTCCGGGAGTACGCCGACAACGGCTGTCTGTGCCCGATCCTGTACCCGCTCGGTGACGATCCAGAGCTCATGATCGACGAGTTCGCAGACGGCTACCTCTAGCGGTATCCGGAGACTGGAATTCACCGCAGGTGGTGTGTCCGACGGGGCCTGCGAGGGTCTCGCGGTCTATGGTATTCTCGCGGTTCGTTTTCGGCTCGGAACCGGCTCGAAGCTGTCACGATCGTCCCTCTCTGGCGGTGGCTGGACCCGGGATCACGGGATTAGAGATGTCGGCTCCGTATTCGAGGAACGAATTCGATCCCGGGACGATTGGGTCGTCCGATACCGGCGGAAAAAGGTCACCCTCAAATCGCGTCGCTTAGTCGTCGGCCGCTGCGGATGCCGGGACGTCGTAGCGCTGTTGGACTTCCGTGATGTCCGGGTCGATCCGCATGACGTCACCGGTCGCCTGTTTCGCGCTCTCGGTGTCTTTGAGTCCGAACCCGGTCGAGTTGATGACGACCGTTTCGTCGGACTGAATGATCCCGTCTTCGATCGCGCGCTTGACGCCGGCGAGTGGCGTCGCACCGGCCGGTTCAGTGTAGATCCCTTCGGTGCTTCCCAGCAGTTTCTCAGCCTCGAGGATTGCGTCGTCCTCGACGAGGAGGGAAGTGCCGCCGCTTTCTTCGAGTGCACGGCACGCCTTGATCGTGTTCCGGGGCCGACCGACGGCAATGCTGTCGGCAAGCGTATCGGCGATGTCCTGGACATCGTCGTGGTCGTGGAACGCGTCGTGGATTGCGGATGCGCCCTCGGCCTGAACGCCGAGCATTTTGGGCGTATCGTCGACGTAATCGAGTTCGTAGAATTCGCGGAAGCCTTTCCAGGCACCAGCGATCGTACAGCCGTCTCCCATCGAGAAGACGATCCAGTCCGGAATCTCACCGCGTACTTTCGACTGTTCGGCGAGTTCGTGTCCGACGGTTCGTTTCCCTTCGACCTGGAACGGGTTGATCGCCGCGTTGCGGTTGTACCAGCCGTACTCGTCGGTGACCTCGACGCTCAGGTCGTACGCCTCGTCGTACGATCCGTTGACGGCAAGAACGTCGGCACCGTAGACGAGTGGCTGTGCGAGCTTTCCGGCAGGAGCGTCACCGGGGACGAAGATCCGACAGTCGAGCGCACCGCGTGCGGCGTAACCGGAAAGCGAGGCGGCTGCGTTCCCGGTCGATGCACAGGTAATGATGTCGCGACCGGCGTGTTTCGCTTTCGTGACCGCAACGGAACTCGCACGATCTTTGAAACAGCCGGTCGGGTTCCGACCATCGTCTTTGACGAGGGTTTCGACGCCGAGTTCCTCGCTCAAATTCGGGGCGTCGAAAAGATCCGTTCCGCCCTCGTTGAGCGTTACGACGTCAGCTTCGTCGTCGACGGGAAGGAACGCCTCGTACTTCCACTGACTATCGATGTTGCCGTCGAGTTCGGCGTCGAAGTTGTCGTCGATGACGTCGTAATCGTACTTCACTTCGAGGATGCCCGAGACACCCTCGTGTTCCGGGCAGGTGTAAATGATCTGATCCGGATCGTACTCTTTCCCGCAAATCGTACACTCGAGTGTAGTAACGTGGTCCATCGCCATAGGATAGACAAAGCAGGCGGCTCACATAAAGACTTGCTTCGCGCTTCCACTTGGCTGTCCGCCACCGACAGAGAGGAACGAAATGGCCCGGCCATAGTACTCACGTCGGAGAATCCGAGACCGGTCGAACGCGGTTGCGGGTCAGCCCGAGAGAGACGGCAGCAGAGTTGATTCGCAGACCGATTTCTGCCGCGACCGACCGTCCGCGAGGAAGCGTCCGTCGACGTCGCTCGAGTCGATCGATACGGCGCCACGAGACGTCAGTCATCCTTCCATCTCTCCGCGATAGGGCGAGCCGAGTCGAGACTGGGGGCTCGCGACGGAGACGTGCCGAAATACGAGAAGACTCGCGAAGAGCCGCGAAAACGCTCGCTGTAGAATGCTTGGTGTTCGATGTCGTATACGCTGCGTGTGCGGAGACCACTCTCGAGGGGGCACTCGAAACGGCTACATCTGTTTTCGTCGCGGCTACCGCGGAAAGCCAGTCGCAGATGGGACGTCGATGCTCGAGTTCCGGGCGGAATGTCGGTCCGTTTGTTGCCGATCCAGATTCCGTGGGAACAGTCACAAACGCCGCCACATCGGCCACAATCGGCCCCACAGCACCCAATGTTTATAGTCAAGACACGCGTCATAAATGCTGGGTGCTAACTACCCGCAAGAAGCGTCGCTCATAGCGCGACGGTTTCGCCAGAGACGGTTAGCACCGTGTATATCCATGATTGGAAGACGACTAGCCACGACGGAAGAACTCATCGTCCTCATCAGTCCCGACAGCGACGAGGAACTCGCAACGATCGAAGAATGGGGCCGCAAACAGAACATCCCCGTCAACGCGGTGAATGTAGGCGACGATATCGACCCGGTTTACGATCCCGGAACGGAATATCTCGGCGTCACCCTCGGTGGCGACGGAACCTACCTCGAAGGGGTCCGCCAGTTCAGCCCCAAGCAGATCCCGATTCTCGGGATCAACGCTGGCTCCCTCGCCTTCCTCGCGAGTATCTCACCGTCCGATCTCACCGACGCGCTGACGGAGGCCGTCACCGGAAAGGCGACGATAGATCAGCGCCAGCAGTTACACGTCGACGCCGACGGCGTCGATTGTACGGGCATTAACGACGTGATGATAGAGCACGTTCCGCCGGAGAATCCGGTCGAACGGAAGATCACGCAACTCGAGGTGTTCGCCGGCGAAGAGTTCATCGGCCAGTACGAGGGAAGCGGACTCGCCGTTTCGACGCCGACAGGTTCGACCGGCGTTTCGCTCTCGGCCGGTGGCCCGATCCACTATCCCAAAAACAACGCCTCACTGCAGGTCGTCCCGCTTCACACGCACCGGCTCGGTGTCCGGCCGCTCATCGTCGATGCGGACACGACCGTCCGGGTCGTCTCCGCCGGACCGGCGAACCTGCTCGTCGACGGCGGCCGAGCCCAGACGGAACTCGAAGAGGACGCCGTCGTCACCATAGAAGGAGCAGAGACGCCGGCTCACGTCGTCAATACGAGCTACGACGACGAGTTCTTCACGTCCGTCTCGGAGAAGCTCGGCTGGGGAGTCCGTGACGGAAAAGCGGACACGGGCTCGAAACAGGTGTGGCGACAACGGACCCACGATCGAAACGAGGGCGACGTTCTCGAACGAGCGAAGCAAGTCGCCGAGGAGGCGGCGCGTGCGGCCGGGCCCGCGCTTCGCGAACTCCACGGGCAGACGGAGTCAGTCGAGTTCAAGACTGACAAGTCCGATATCGTCACCGAGGCGGACTACAAAGCCGAGAACATCATCACGACCGTTCTCGAAAGCGAGTTCCCCGACCACGGAATCCGCTCGGAGGAATCCGTTCAGCGAGATGGGTCGAGTGACTACACGTGGTCGCTCGATCCGCTCGACGGCACCGGAAACTTCGCCCACGGGAACCCGAACTACTCCGTCTCGCTCGCGCTCCTCGAGAACGATACCCCCGTCGTTGGGGTCGTGTACGCACCCGAGACGGACGAGATGTTCAGCGCGATCAGCGGCGAACAAGCGACGCTCAACGGTAAGCCGCTCTCGACGACCGAACGAACGTCCCTCGACGAGTGCATGCTGCTCTCGGGATACGATCCGGACGGCTCGTTCCTGTCCCACAGCTATCACGAGGCACGGGGCGTTCGTCGACTCGGCTCCGCCGCATTGAACCTCTGTTACCTCGCGGCCGGGAGCGCGGACGCCGTCTGGGAGTACGATACCTACCCCTGGGACGTGAATGCGGGGATCGTCATCGCCCGGACAGCCGGCGCGACCGTAACGAACGCCGACGGTACCCCTTACGATCCGAACACCGCCCTCGATACGAGAAACGAACTGCTCGGATCGAACGGGCCGCTTCACGACACCCTGCTTGCACACCTCCAGGACGCAGAGGCGCTTCAGACCTCAGCGACGAGTATGACCGACTGACGATACTCCGGGGGGCAGACGTTCGTCCCGTTACTCGACCGGTATCCGGGGTCCGCGAGAAAGATACGATCCGTCACCTGGTTTTGCGACCACGTCGTGTTCGCGTGCTGCGATCTCTCCGTCCGTGATGACAGTGTCGACCCGCCAGCTCCAGGTCCGACCCTCGAACGGCGTCCATCCACCGTTGTAGGTCAACTCGTCCGCCGACACCTCCCACGGATCGTTTCGAAGGAGGACGATGTCGGCATCCGTCCCCACCTCGAGCGATCCCTTCCGTGGGAAAACGCCGGCCTCGCGGGCGGGTCGCGCACAGACGAGTTCGAGGAGCCGCGGCCACGAGATCCGGCCCTCGTGGACGCCCTCGCTGGCGAGGAACTCGAGCATCGTCTCGACACCCGGAAGGCCCGCGTAGGGCTCCCAGATGTCCTCCCACCCTCGCTCTCGGTCCGCGCGGTGTGTCGGGAAATGATCAGTCGCAACGAGGTCGATCGTCCCGTCCCGAAGCGCCTGCCAGAGTCGCTCGACTTCGGTGGCGGATTTCAGACTCGGATTGACCTTGAGAAACGGACCTTTCCTCTCGACGTCCTCGGTGGAGAATCCGAGGTACTGCGGGCACGTCTCGAGCGTCACCGGAACGTTCGCACGGGATTTGAACCGATCGGCGACCGCAGCGCCGCTCCCGCTCGAGATGTGGACGACGTGGAGGGGACAGTCCGCGTATTCCGCGAGCCATCCCACGCGACTGATGGCCTCGAGTTCGGCCTCGATCGGGCGCGAACGGGGATACAGCTCCGGATCGGTCCCGTCGAGACGGTCGCGCGCGCGATCCAAAATCGCCTGTGACTCGCAGTGGACGCGAACCGAACCGCCGGCGGCACCGACAGCCGTCATCAGATCGAGGATCGTCTCGTCGTCTGCGCGGTACGGGTCCGCCGTGAACGTTTTGAAATCCGGCACGCCGGCCTCGACGATCCCCTCGACGTCGATATCCGTTTCCTGTACGTTCCCGGCGACGAGTCCAAAATCGATGTGTGCCAAATCCGCACAGCTGTCTCGCTTCTCTCGAACGGCTGCAGGTGTCGTTACGGGTGTTTGCGTGGGCAGTTCGACGACGGTCGTCACGCCACCGGCGACGGCGCTTTCGGTCTGGGAGGCGAAGTCGATATCGTCCGGGAACAACGACGGGTCGTGCATGTGCGTATGGACGTCGATCGCACCCGGAAGTGCGACCATACCGTCCGCCTGAACGACCGTTTCGGCGTCGGCTCCCGTCACCGAGAGTTCAGTATCGATCGCCGTGATCGATCCGTCTTCGATCGCAATCGATCCACGTTGCAGCCCTGCATTCGTCACGACACGAGCGTTCTCCACGAGACAATCCGTCATGGTTCGTACACTCACGCGCGGGTATCATAACAGTTCAGGTACGCGGGTACGCACGCTCGGACCAGAACCCGACCCGATCCGAGTGTGGACCAGCAGTGAAGCTTCGGGACCGATCCGAGTGTATCTGCGTGTAGTGAGTCGCCACCGGGTCGTACTCGGCGGCTGTACCCGGTCCGTGCAGTCAGACTTCACAGGGACCGATCCGGTTCGGAGAGGGGGATCGGAGATAGTTTTTTAGTGGTTGATAGAGATTCACATGTTGTGATACTCAATGCTGGTACGCTCGTCACGATGAACGACGAGCGCGAGGTCAGAGAAGAGGTACACGTCGTCGTCGAAGACGGCGAAATCGTCGACATCGCCGACGGATACGCATCCGGTGACGACGTCGTCGATGCCCGTTCCGAAGTCGTCATTCCCGGCCTGATAAACTGCCACACGCATATGTACGCGCTGCCGATTCGGGGCGCCCCGCTTTCGGTGTCGCCACAGAGCTTCTACGAGGCACTGGTCGATATCTGGTGGGAAGTCGATGAAGCGTTCACAATGGAGGACGCACGACTCTCGGCGCTCGGATCGTGCAAGGAAATGCTCGAGAGCGGCGTGACCGCGTTCTGCGACAATTACTCCGGTCCGAACACGCTGCCGGGAGCGATGGACGCCGTCGCAGAGGGTGTCGCTCAGACCCCGATCCGCGGCATGATCGCGTTCGAGACGACGGCGCGAAACTCCCGCGACGAAGCGCTGGCAGGAATCGACGAGAATCAACGATTCATCGAGGAAACGGAAGAGCAATACGATCGCGTTACCGGCCACTACTGCCTCCACACGCTGTTTACCAATCCGGAAGAGATCGTCGAAGAGTGCGTCGATCGGGCGACGGCCGACGACCGACCAATCCAGATTCACCTCGAAGAGGGATTGGTCGACGTTCACAAGTCCATCGAGGAGTACGGCGAGCGACCGGTTCCCGCCCTCGAATCGATGGGATTCTTCGACGCCGACGTCATCGCGGCACACTGCGTGCACGCGACCGACGAAGAGATCGAAATACTCGGCGAGAACGACGTTGCCGTCGCACACAACCCGTACTCGAATACGAACAACGCAGTCGGCATCGCGAACGTCGAAAAAATGCAGGAAGAAGACGTGACGATCGGCATCGGTGGGGATGGATGGGACCCCGATATGTTCGAGACGATGCGGACAGCCGTCGGTATCCACAAGTTGAAACAGACCAATCCTAGCGGATTCGACAATGCAGTCGCCCTCGAGTGGGCGACGATCGGGAGTGCAACTGTGATGGGTATGGAAGACCGAATCGGTAGTATCGAGGAGGGGAAGCGAGGCGACTTCGTGACGCTGGATCTCGGACCGAATCCGGTTCTCCCCGAAAGTGCTCCCTACTACGTCGTCAGCGCAGCGAGTCAGGCCGACGTCACTCGGACGATTGTAGATGGAGACACCGTCTACGAACGCGGCGACGGTGTCCGCGGCATCGACGCTGAAGACATGGAAGCCGTCGGGGCCGCGAGTGCCGCACTCTGGGACCGGCTTTAGACGAACCGACACGCGGCGACACGGCTCGTCAGCGTCTTCTCCTCTCCGATCGTCGAATACAGATGGAAAATACTGGGTGTACTGTGAGTACACATCGTCAAGCACTCCCCCGAGAAACGATGCCGGTTTCTGACGGGCACCGAGACGCTACTCCGTAACGACGCGCCGGTACGACGCCGCCACCTCGCCTTCGAGCGTTCCCGCTCTGAGTACGGCCCGAAAACGTGACGACGCCGTCCTCGAGGTGTCTGGTCGCCCGATCCGGACTGAGGCGTCAGTTCACACCCTTAGGGTGTATATTATTCTGTAGTCGATTGAGCCACACTTCCCTGATGCTATGTACACCCTTAGGGTGTGAATCAGATGGAGTCCCCCGACACAAAGTGTGCCAATGATGGGCAACGACCATCGCCGATGAGTGCCAAACGAGAGGCAACTTGTGGTCGTACACGTGGGGTGGACGCATAGTCAGGCTTATTAGATTACGACGAATAGTATCGATAGATGTCCACTGGTGACGGCTGCAAGGTCGACGCAACGATCGATCAGTACGACCTCGAGACGGCCGATCCCCGACACGAATCGCTGAACGAGGGTCTTCTCGCACGGTGGACAGGAGCGAGCGGACACACCGAAGTCGGATATCGGACGCTGACCGAGTGGTTCAACAAGCGACTCTTGAAACGCGTTTACGACGAACACGGGCGAGGGGCACTCGACACGCAGATCGATGCCGATTACGAAGCACTTTCAGCCGATGACGAACTGGTCCGCGAAGAGTTCATCGAGCGGCTCTCGACGGCGGGAATCGATGGCGAACAGTTGCTGGACGACATGGTTTCGTGGGGGACGATGCGAACCCACTTGAACGAATGTCTCGGCGGGAAAAAGGAGCAGTCGGACGCACGCACGGACTGGGAACGTAACAGCATTTCCGTCGCACAGAATATCGTTGGCGAAAAAGTCGACGAAGCACTCGCTTCGCTGGCGGCCAAAGGAGAACTCGACGGAACGGCGTCGTCCACCGTCGAGGTCCAGATACAATTGCGGTGTGACGAGTGTCCCACACGAGTCCCACTCGATGTGGCACTCGAACGCGGGTACGTTTGCGAGCAGCACCGAGAGACGATCGGCGGAACACAAACAGAATCATGACCTGGAAAATCGAAATCGAGAACATCGCCGGAATTTACGAGGGGAGTGCAGAACTCGAGCCCGGACTGAACGCGGTCAAGGGCTCGAACTGGCAAGGGAAGTCGAGTTTCATCGAAGCGATCAAAACAGGCCTCGGAACGGCAGCAACGCTCACAGAAGGAAAAGATCATGGAAGCGTCTACCTTCAAACGCCGGAAAAAACAGTTTCAGTCGACCTCAGCCGATCTAACGGCGTGGTGGACGTCGACGGAACCCCCTATCTCGAGACCGAATACGACATCGCCCGAACCTCGTTGTTTGCGTGTCTCGGCGAGCAAAACGAGATCCGGCGGGCCGTTCGGGAGGGAAAGAACCTGGAAGAGGTCTTGCTTCGTCCGCTCGATTTCCAGAACATCGACGTCCAGATCGCGGATCTCAAAAGCGAGCGCGAAGGAATCGATTCTGAGTTAGCGCAGGCGAAAGAAGCACGGAAGCGACTCCCCGGTCTTCAAGAGCGCGTGACGCAACTCGAAACCGAAATCGAAGACCTCCACGACCGACGTGAGGAGTTTTCCAACGCGTCCGGCTCCGAAGAGCAATCCACGTCCGTGCAAAGCGAATTGAGTCAGGCACAGGCAAACCGCAGCCAAGCGAAAAGCCAGCTCGAACGCCTGGATCAGACGATCGAGCGCGTCGAAAACCGCCTCGAGGACCGCCGCTCTGAACTCGAGAGCATCGATATCGACGAAGATGACACCGTCGAATCCGAACTCGAAGACGCACGCGAGAAGCGCCAGGAAGTAAACCGAGCACTGGAGATGTTGCAGAACGTCTACTCGGCCAACGAACTGGTTCTCGAAGAGGATCACCTGGACCTCATTACTACCGTCAACCGAGAACTCTCCGGCGACTCGGTCGTCTGCTGGACCTGCGATTCGACGGTGTCCCGATCCGACCTCGAGAATCGGCTCGACGCGCTCGGGGAGAAAATCACCGAGAAACGCGCCCAGCTCAAAACACGCCGTGATCAGGTCGAAAAACTCGAGGCGCGACGGGAAGAGCGTGCTCAGGCGCGGCGGCGGAAACGAGACTTAGAGGGGGAAATCGAGGATCTCGAGGAAAAGCTCGCCGATCGAAAGCAAAGTCTCGAGGAGGCCCGCGACCGCTTCGAAAGCGCAGACGAGCGCGTCGAAACCCTCAGCGAGATGGTCGACGAAACGGTCGATGCGATTGCGGACGTAGAAAGCGAAATCAAGTACCGGAAAGCGGAGCTTAAAGATGCACGCACCGAACTCGACGAACTCGAATCGCGCGCCGATCAGATCGAAACCCTGGAAGCGGAGCGAGAAGAGATTCAACGAGAGATCGAGGAACTCAGAAATCGAAAGCAGGAGATCAAACAGCAGGCGCGCGACGAATTTAGCGACTCGATCCGGGAAATCAGCGAACGGTTCGAAACCGGGTTCGAATCAGCACATCTGACCGGCGGGTTCGATCTGGTCGTGGCACGGGAAGGCCGCGAAGCGAACCTCGAGGCGCTCAGCGAAGGTGAACTCGAACTGATCGGCTTCATTGCCGCACTCGCGGGATACGAATCGTTCGACGTCGACGAGGCGGTGCCGATACTGCTCGTGGATGGTGTTGGAAGCCTCGCGGACGAAAATCTGCAAACGCTCGTCGAGTACCTCGACAAACGAACCGAGTACCTCGTTTTCACCACGTATCCGGAACACACGACCAGTGACGGTCGGACTATCGATCCGACATCGTGGTCGGTGGCAAGCCGCGACGCTATCGACGCCGACTAGTATCCACGCAGCGTTCACTATATATTCGCAGCTGACCCGCTGAGTCGAAACGGTGCCGGATGCCGAACCAGATCGCGGTGAGAACCGTCGTTCCGACTGAGGCGATCGACTACGGTTCCGCCTCCGAGTCCGAAAACCGACGATAGCCACCGCAAACGAAGACTTTAACCCCACCTCGGCTGAATGTAGGCTGAAAATGACCTCTGATCCAGACGACGTAATGAATATCGGCAATCGGCTTCTCAAGCAGTATCCGGACGCGTTTTCGACCGAATTTAGCGCAAACAAGGAAGTCGTCCAAAACATGACCTACGTCAGTTCGAATCGGCTCCGAAACCGCATCGCCGGATACATCACCCGGCAAAAGCAGTCGCATTGACGCAGCGAATCGACTCGTATCCCCACTTCTCCAGTCGGCCGTCGTCGCGTATTCATTCACAGGTCTGCCCGCTGGAAGGCGTGGAACGTCCGGTATCATTCTATTCAGGAAAAAATTACCGGTACCCCCACACAGTTGTATGTTATTGGGTAACAAGACAGTATGGTGGTTAGCGCCGCGATTGGGGAGTTTGCCGAGATTCTCGCAGATCTCGAGCAGACTGACAAAAAAGTACGGAGTGTAGCCCTCGCCGAAACGGACGGCGACACGGAAACGGTTACTGCGCGCGTCCAGGTCGGTGTCCCGGTGATCGACGGCGGGAGATTGAGCGACGATGTGACGGTTCAGGCAGCCGAGGAAAATTTAACTGACGGACACGTCGACGTCACTCTCGAATTCTCCATCCCCGCCGGCAGCGGTGATAGAACACTCGAGACGCATCAGTCTGGGTCCCTTCCACGGAGTGTGAAATCGGCCGAAGCGTTCGCGACGCCTGCTAGTACACCGCCGTACAAAGACCCGGACGTCCTCGAAACGGTGTATGAACAGTACGACTCCTTCCCCAAAATGACCGACGCGCTGGGAGTCGACGTGACGTCTGAAACCGTACGGCGATACATGGTAAAATACGGTATCCATGATCCAGACGAGTCAGCCGACGAATCGGACGATCAAACTATCGACGATACTGAATCGGAGAGCGCGGACGATGTAACGACGAATACCGATGGACCGCAATCGTCAACAGTCGGAACGGAGACCGCGTCTTCAACAGAGGACGAGTCTTCGTCGTCGTCGGGCGACAGAGACGCTGAATCGCCCGCAGATGATGCATCACAGTCGGGGTTCGGTGAACGGTCCGTCGCCGAGATTTTGGCCGATACGGATCTCGACGAGGAGGAATCGCTCATCGCTGACGGAGTCGGTGTGCCGCGAAACCTGACCGTGGCGGATCTAACGGAGATACTCAATCGTTCTAGAACGGTCTCCGAAGTCAAACGGGCGCTCGATCTGGATCACGACCAGACACGACGGGTACTGAACGAGTTAGGTGTCATTTCGTTCGTTACCGGTCGACTCACCAACTCTCGCTGCGATATCAGCATTTCAGAGGTGGAAGAATGTATACGGAACGAAGCGCCTTCCCGGGCCTGACGCTGGTTCACTCCCCGCTCACATCACTCGGCGACCCCAGATACCGATCTCGCTAACCCACTCGAGTGTGCGCGTAAACGTACCCGTCCACCGTGTTCGACGAGTCAGAGAAGAACGTCTAGGCAGTAACGTGACCGCTCGCATGCGGTTCGACAACCGAGATACGGTAATAGTCGGTGAATTTGACGACGTCGCACCGGGCGAGCTCCGCTTTCACATCCGCATCGACCGCTATCTGACCGTCCTCACATACGACCCGATAGAGATATTCTTTGGCCCTCGTGGAGAGTTCGTCGATGTGGCGGACATTCACCGACGAGGGAATCGATTCGATCCTGGTTACTGTAAGTCGCGATTGCATGCTAACTGCTACCATTCAACTTCAGTCTCCCATCCGTAATCAATATATCGACATCGGTCACGGCAGGGAACTGGTATGGTCAGTAGAATGTCGGGAGAATACCCACAAGTATACACCCTGTGAACCATCTGTATATAGGATGTATACACGGGTGGCCCTCACTTGACAGGCGATAGTAGTCGTTGAAACGGTGGAGCCACCGCTCTCACTGCTGCGGCCAGCGAATGGGCGCTGGCTGCGAATTCGCGATCAGGGCGTGCAATGACATTCAACGACGCCTATGGTTGCACGTACTCATGACGGTGACGGCCACGTTTCGCCGCGAAGCGATAGCGACAGTCGCGACACCGCTGTCTCAACCCCGAAGCGTACGCCGTAGCAAACGACGTTGGCCGATACACTATCACCGTAAATCAAAATTTATTGACTACTTGGCAAACGTTATTGTGTTTGGCACACACAGACACATTCGAAAATGGCAGCCGATTCAGAAAACATCATCAACGTCGGAAACACGCTTCTCGAACGATATCCCGAGGGTTTCTCGTCTGACTTCGAGGAAAACAAAAATCGGGTCGAGAAATTAACCGACGTCGAATCGAAACGGATACGCAACCGAATCGCCGGGTACGTCACTCGAGAGCGGACTGATAACGCTCAATGAACAAATCGCCGGAGATGTGCCCATTCGATCACGGCTGTTCGAATCTGTCACTCTCATACTAGCCCCGTTAGAGCGAACAGTAGAAACAATTAACCACGATTGTACGGAGCGTATATGGTATGGCCACAATCAGAATACGCGACTGGACGAAGAAGCAATTAGAAAAGATACAGGATGAGGAATCGCACTCATCTCATGATTCGGTCATCAAGTCGCTACTTAAGGACCACGAGTTGGCTCAATACGCACACGCTACTGCACCGAACGCGGAATCGATCGAATCCGAACCGGCACCTGAAGAGAAAGCCTTCGATGATTTAACCGTATTCGACGAACTGACCACGGTCGATAATCAGGTGTTGTTCCTCTGGTGTCCCAACTGTGGCAAAGAAATGGCACATCTGTCCGTCGAAAACCCGATCGACATCCCCGTGTACGAGATGGAATGCCAACGCTGTCTCACCCATCTCGATCATCACGCTATCGTCGGTATCGAAATCGGATACCCCATCGAGAAACGGTTGGTCGAAAACACCTTGCAGGACGACCTCAAAGCCTGCGTGATCGACTACTGGGATCGAAAGCTCGAACAACTGGCAGTAGAGGTAACCGACGACACCGATTTGGATCATCTCGTCTGGCAGTTCGGTCAGTACGCCCGCAACTTCAACTGGGATTGGCCGGCAGACGTCCCCGTCATTGGTATCGAAATCGGAACGACCTATCGAGACGAGATGACCGGTGACGTCCTCGAAGTGCTCGAATGCGTCACCGAAAACCGGAACGAACTCGACACGTACCGAGTCAAGCGTTACGATAATGACGCGGCGGATCCAGAAACGGAAGTGATGGGAAAAGAATCGCTCATGCCGCTTCTCCTTCGTCGAAGCCTGTACGTCGCGGACGAAACAGAAGCGAAAAACCACTGAACTGTCCCACGTTTACGGTTCGGGCTTCGTTCGATACTGTCACCGCATACTCCGTTACTCATCGGAGTCCCCTGTCGGCTATTTCGGGCCGGAGTCCATTCGTTCTCGGTCGCCCGGACGGTCGACGTCCCGAAGAACGCCCGGGTCGCCAGTTTCGACGATAGCTGCATCTGACGCGTTTCGGAGCACGGTCCGTCCGCCGACGTCACCCGATACGGAACCGAGAGAGTCGAAATGCCGCGAGTCGAACAATACCGGATTTCCCCGCGTTCCGTCGTAGCCAGCGGTGAGTACCGAGCCACACCCCGATTGATAAGCGGAAACGAGCAGATCGACCGTAGTCGGGGATACCGCCGGCATGTCACCGAGCGCAAAGACGACAGCATCCGAATCGCGCTCGCGAGCGGCCGAAATTCCCGTTCGAACCGAGGTGCTCTGGCCGTTCTCGTAGGACTCGTTGTACTGATAGTCCACGTCGTACTCGCTGAGCACCCTTCGAACGCGTTCTCGATCGTATCCCAGAACGACAGTGACCGGCGCGGCGCTGGATTCGACGAGCGTCGCGACTGCGTGCCGAATCAACGGGGTTCCGTCGATCGTTTCGAGTAATTTGTTCTTCGACCCGTATCGATCGCTCGTCCCTGCCGCCAGAACGACGCCGTGAACGGAGCCGTCCCGTTCGATCTCGTCGACCGGTGGCGGGTCGACGACCGGAAGGTCCTCCCGCGTCATTCGATTGCCGAATACGGAACGACCTCGACGTTCTCGTCGGCCTCGAGCGCCGTTCGAGTGATAACGATGCCGTCCGCTTGACTCGCACGGGTGCTCGAAGAGAGGACGCTCGGATCGAACCGGTCGTCGTATACCTGCAGGGGCGAATCACTGTGACCGAGCGGCATGGCCCGACGATCACCAGCGTTCGTAGAGAGGGTCACGGGAATCGCGTATTCGAAGCCGTCGGGCCCGAGAGAGACCGCTCGTTCCATGGACGCAGGCACCGTCGGTATCGACGTTTCGCCAGTGAAGAACGGCCGCATCACGAGCGTGGCGACAGTATGCGCGCCGATCGGTTTCCCCGGGATGGCGAAGACGATCGCATCGTGGTCGGGTAATCGAGCAAGCGCGATGGGCTTGCCGGGTCGAAGTCGAACACGGTGGAAGACGACCGATCCGAGCGACTCTAACGCTCGGATGACGTGATCCTTGTGCCCGACGCTCGTCCCTCCCGTCGTGATGACGACGTCGTATTCCGTCGCGAGTTCTTCGATCGACGATTCGATTCGATCGTACTCGTCCGGGACGGTTCCCTCGTAGGTCGCTTCGTGTCCCCACGAGCGGACGAGACCGGACAACATAGGTGAATCGAGGTCGCGCGATCGGCCCTCGTGGATCTCCGTTCCCGTCGCAAGAACCCCCGTCGAAACGGTTTCGGTGACGTCGACGCGTGATTTTCCGAGGTCACCGAGGAGAATCGCATCTTTGGCCGAGAGACGATCGCCTCGTTCGAAGAGGACGTCACCTTCACTGACGTTCCCGCCACGTTCGTACGTGTACGTTCCCGGCGAAATGTCGGTTCCATGGAGCAAACCGTCTTCGACGGTTGCATCTTCCCGTTTCAACACCGCGTTCGCCGCCTCTGGAATTGGTGCGCCCGTCGCAACGCGGATCGCTTCGCCCGATTCGAGCGCCGATGGTTTATTTTCCGGATAGACTTCCCCTTCGACGACGGTCAACGGATATGGGTCCGTCGCATCGAATGCGAACCCGTCCATGGTCGCGAAGTCGTGTTCCGGCATATCTCGGTCGGCAACGACAGGTTCGGCTATTGTTCGCCCCGAAATCGAGTCGATGGGGACTGTTTCTGTCCCAACGGTGGATGCAACCTCCTGTCGAACAGTCAGTACTTGCTCCAGAATATTTCGACGCCAGACAAGATCCTCGTGGTCGCCTCCCATGTACATGCCTTTCCCGATGGTCACTAAAACGTTGTCCATCACTCAGTCAGACGTGTTGTGACGGCGACATCGAGCCCCGCTTCCCCGGTCGTCAAAGCCCCAAAGCCCCAGACGTACTCCCCTCGGCACAAACCCCGTTAGTGGAACAACGATACGTACCTTGCCGCAGTCTTCGACCTCCCGGACGTAACGACTGCCGGTCATCAAGGCGGCTGCTATTCGAGAGAATTCGCTCGATTCTGAATGTCGCCGCCACACTCCGAGCAGGACCCGGGGTGGGACATCGCCTGTGTGATTTCACCGCACTGCAAGCATTCGTACGTGGACTCCGTTCGAGGGTTGTCTTGAGCGTCGAACATCAACGGAAAAAAAGCAGGGATCTATTTAATACGTCGGTCGCTGTGTCACGGTGGCATTTTCGTCTGGAAGCGTGCCACTCGCGTCATCGTGTGGCAAATTGAAGCAAATGCTGTCCGAGACGACCTTTATCTCCCGATCCCACAGTAATGTTCCACGAGCGATCTGTAAACGAGAGCCGATTTCCAGCGTCTCACAGCACGATAGCGTTCGTCGTGTACTCGAGGCGATCGACGAGACCCGATTCGTATCTGGTACAGATGGACCGGTGTGAGCGAACGGCACCGCTTGGCTCTCGAGGTGGGTTCCCGACATCTGTTTCGAACCCGACACCACCGAACCTCTACAAATATATGAATGTTCATTCAAGCACACCCACAATAACTACCAGAATTTTATAAAATATACTAACTTATAAAATTGAGATAATTGTACAATATTGGTTCCCGGCCAGTCGCGTGTCGAACATTGTAAGAGGGCGCAGGCAACGAATGTTTGCCGTATACGACCGCATATCGCAGATTTGTATTTGTGATTCTCTTCGGCCAGATGAAAGTCGGATTATCGAACAGAGTTGTCTTGTTCCTTTATACCAATATTCTAATCCACATTCCGCTTCACATACGATGCTAGATATCTATGGCAGGCGATGGATACGGCGAAAACAATCCCGTCTGGGACTTGTCCGGGCCTTCTGTTTCGATTCTGACTCGATTCCCCGTCTCGACTTCGTCGATGCTATCGGCGGCGGTTACATCTCTGTCAAATGAGAAATGTTTTATATATTAGTTGTGGCTCGAAATAACACGTCGAAAGGCGGCGTCGGCCACGAGCCGTACGAACGGCCTGTTCGAGGTCATCCGAGTAGTATCTCGACCGAAGTGTGAACAGAGCAAGTCGAGAGGACGAGATAACTGATTTGTAACCATCGATCGGCTAGACGGCCGGCATCACGCAGGACGAATGAAGGCGTCACTATCTGGTTGGGACGGTCGGCTGGTTCATTTGGCCGCGGTAATTGACAGCGAAACGTCCCACGTGCAGATCGTCCCGTTAACCACAATAGCAGTTATCATCTGGACAAACCGTCGATTCCCGGTCCCCCACCGGGAGGCCGAGTGATGCCAGCGAACTCCGCATTCGTTGGCTGGCGGACGTCTCGGGTCGAACCATTCCACCGACGGCACCGGTCGGAGACTCTCCAGTATCGATAGTCGTACGGACCGCTCGCTGATCGGGGTCGATGACGGCGACGTGGTTTGCCGTCTGAACCGGTACGTACAACGTTTCCCGAGCAGGGCCCCACGCTCCCGCGATCGCGCTGCCGCCGATAGCGATTTCACGGTCGACGGCCTGCTCTTCGAGATCGATCACCGTGACGGCCTCGATGCCGGGAGTGAAGAGAAACGCCGCGTCGGTGGACGGATCGACTTCGCTCGTGATCGGTGGCGCCGATAATCCGTCGTCGCGGGTGATCCGCTCGAGTTCGACCGGCGTCTCGGGATCGGAAATGTTCCAGATACTTTCTGACCCTTCGCGCGGGATTTCCGGATCGGAGCCGAGTTCACCCTCGCCGTTTTCGACCAGGAGGCGATCGCCGTCGAACGATGCGGTGCACATGAACGGGAGTACGTTTCCGTCTCCTGTGGGCTCTCCCACGTCGATTCGAGTGGCAATTTCGAACGGATCGACGCGAAGAACGGTCAACGTCTCGTTTGCGATGTCTGCGACGAATCCGTACGCACCGTCGGGACCGAGTGTCATATCACACGGGCCGCTGTAGCCAACCTCGATCTCTCCCGTAACCTCGCCGAACGTATCGCTCTCGCGATCGGCATCGATGCGGACGAGAACGTGATCATCGGGATCGGGTGGATCGGATTCGAGGGTCGTCGTTCCGCCGGCAGCAACGAGTAAATGGGCACCGTCAGGCGTCAGATTGGGATAGTTCGGACCGAAGCCGGTTTCGATCGCTGCGATTTCCTCTAACGTGTGCTGATCGAGGGCTTTGACGCCGCCGGATACGTTGAGCCAGAGCGCCTCGGACGCCGAATCGATGCCGGTACCGTACTGATTGGCCGGGAATGAGGCGGTCGTTCCGATGTGGACTGTCTCGATCAGTTCGTCGGTCGTGGCGTCGATTATGCTCAGCGTTCGATCACCGTTGTTGAAGACGTACACCGTCGGCGCTCGCTGTCCGTCCGACTCCGAGAGGCAACCCGACAGGGTAGCGGTCGCTCCGATCGTTGCCGACGATTGCAGCACTCGCCGCCGATCGATCCCGTTTCGGAACGGGTCCGTCGGGTTCGGATTCATTCGGGCCCTGCCGGCATCGCTTTTGGGTTCCCTGTCTTCGTGACGAGTCACACTCGGACCTTGGGCGAGCAGTACTAAATACTGAATCGCGCTTGTGCGTCGGCCACACACAGCCAACGTCGAGTTGTTGGGTCTGCGGTCCGTTTGCTACCCATGCCAGGGGAACGGCCAAACCACGGCATCTCGAGACGGCGCGTCATCGGCGCTACCAGGGGCATCGGTCTCACCGCCGTAGCAGGCTGTCTCGGTAGCTCCGGATTGTTCAGCCGCGGGGCGAGTGACGAGAGCGCATCGCTCGGCGATCCGCCGACGATCGCTTCGGTCACGATCGTGGCAATTGTCGTGGTGGGTTTCGTCGGTGCCGTCGGGTTGCCGCTCGAGGCAGTCGTGAACTTCGTCGCGATTTACGGGTTCAGATCGCGTACTCGCTGCCGCTGCTCGCGTTCGTTCGCCGCTGCATTGGGAAGGCCGTGAACGCAGCGCCGAGGGGACTGTTGCTCCCGCTGCAAATCGACTTCGTTGAAATAATCGGCGGAGAACAATCTCAGCTACCCTGTTTACAGGCAAATTGACGGGTATTAGTAAGTTTATCGGCGGATACAGGCACTTACCGACATAGCGAACGACGGGGGGAGCGGGTCGAACGTTTTGCGCTCAAATAGATGCAGCCGGCTGATTTCATCCGTTATTTCCCAAATTAGTACCAATAGTTTGGAATGAGACGATAGTCTCAGTTTAATTGGTGGCCGGTCGCAAAGAGTACTGTCTCACGAAGAGACTGGAGAGCAATAATGGGCCAACAGGACAGTGACGGCGACTCACGTCGCACGTTTATAAAAAAGGGCGCGCTTGCAGCAAGCGCTATCGCACTCGGAACCGCCGCTACGACCGGGACAGCGTCCGCCCAGCAAGACGAACAGGGACTGGTTTTTTCGTACGACTACTTTCCGGGGGCGGAGTTCACCGTCGTCGCTCGACTCGAGCAGACTGCGACTGTCAACGTACTGGAAGTCGACGGTGAGTTAGTCGACGAGATCAGTCAGCCCGACGACTGGAACGGGCACGTCATCCGATACGAGACGAGGGGTGGAGCAGCCGGTGTCACCACCTTCCTGTTCCTCAGGGACGCGGTGCTGAGCAGCGGCGATACCGGTTCGACGAGCGGGGACGCATCGATGTTTAGTTCGGAGTTGAATCTGTTGAGTACGTCGCTCAGTGTGGCTGGAAACGGCAATGGTAACGGCGAGACGACTGACAACAATGACAGCAACTGATTCCGGAGAAGACGCACACGAAACGGACAGCGGGCAGGAACGGACCCACGAACACGTTGGTTCGAGACGTTCGCTGGCCACAAAAGGGGCACTCGCTGGGAGTGCCGTGACACTCGGTGCGGCTGGCTCCGCGACCGCACAAGAAGACGAGGAGGTGCTGGTATACTCGTATTCCTACTGGCCGGACACGAATTTCGAGGTTCTCTCGCGGCTCCAGCAGAGTACCACCGTCGACTTGCTCGAAGTCGACGGCGAAATGGTGGACGTAATTAGCCAGCCGGACAACTGGAACGGTCACGTGATCCGGTACGACAGGGGCACCGAAACGGCCGGCCTCACGACGTTCCTGTTTCTTCGAGACGGGACGTTCGACGAGGGGGATACGGAGACGCTTTCCGAAGCGGCGTCGATGTTCAGCTCTCGTCTCAACCTCCTCAGCACATCGCTCGACTGACGCTGTAGCCACCTATTTTTGCCCATTGCATTCACCAGGCAGAGAGGAACGAAAACGAGCCCGACAACCGAGCGCGACCGGACAACCGACCGAGACTGAGACCGACTGCAGGCTCGAGGCGCCGGAACCGAGCAACTGGGACCTGTTTGCCCGCGGTGATTCTCATTTCATCGCCCATACCGCCGTAATCGGTACCAGGCCGACGTAGAAATCGATGAGCAGGCCGGCAGCGACGATCTCCGCCGGCGAATACTCCCGGGCGAGCGCGTCGTGAATCCGGTCAGTCACCGTTCCAGATTCGACGGCTCGAGCGTACTGGATGAGGACGAACTCGGCGTCGTCGAACGGTGAAAAATCGTCGCCGCCGATCGCGCGCATCTCATCGAGCGTGACGCCTTTTTCACGGGCGATGTCGACGTGCTGGTGCCACTCGTATCGGGCCTGACGCGCCCGAGCGACGTGAGGATGACCAGCTCCTTTCGTCGCTGACCGAGCTGGTTGTAGAGGGTGTTCATGTACTCGAGCGTGGCCTCGAGGACCTCGGGGTGTGTGCCCACGCACGGAAGATGTGGCGATCACCGAGATAGTCGTCAGTGAGCAGGTGGTGGTACTCCGCTGGGATGTCGTCAAGTTCGAGTAATAGAAGTCGTGACATGGTTCGGTGTTTCGGTTAGTGATCGTTCTGGATGGAAATCGGTCATCGGGTTGCTGGGCTGTGGTGGGGTTCCGAAACGGTGTACTCGCTCTCATCGGGTGGGCCAGCCTCGAGAAAGGCGGCCGCGTGCTCTTCGCCGAGGGCCATCAACTCTCGGATGAACGTCGGGCTGCGGTCGACTTTCGTCGAGCAGTGGTACGTCCGTTCCATCGTGAGCCGTCGGATGGCGGTCTTCGAAAACTCGCTTTCGGGGAGGTGGCCCGCATCGATCCACTCGTTGACCCGCTTGATGACGGTCAGTTCCTGGTTTAACGAAATGTTCCCCGACAGTTCGGTTCGTCCGGTCCGCAGCCGACGATCGAGTACGTCATCGCGGGGAACCACCCCGCTGATCGACCGACCTTCGACGACCTGCTCGAGCGAATCGACGAATTCGTACTCGATCTGGCGTGATAGCGGTGTTTGATCCGATATCTGACTTCTGACCAACCGAGATATATACTCATATTATTTAAATGGTGTCCGATCGAAACGTCGGTCGTGTACATGCGATGCAGCACCGGAAAACGGATACCATCCGTGCAATCGAGAGGTAACACATGAACCACACCAGCGATCAGCTATACGAACTCTCACCCAGTGCGAAACTCGTCTACAAAGTACTCGAGGTAAACGGCACGATGACGCAGAGTCAGATCGCAGACGAGTCCCTGTTGAGCAAGCGGACGGTCCGGTACGCGATCGGTAATCTTCGCGAAGCCGATCTACTCCACGAGCGCGTGTCGTTTCGCGACGCGAGAAAAACGCTCTATTCGATTTCCGAATCGATAGCGGCCGACGAGATTGCACGCGTCAGCGAATGACAGCTATCGGGCACGACGGGCAAGCCTCCGGGGATGGACAGGGAAGAGCGGAAGTCGCCGCAGGTAGTCGTTCCAGGCCCATTTCGTCGAGATCCCTCGCAGGCGCAGCGAAGCGTTCAGGAAGGGAATCGGGACTCTCGCCGGCGTAGTGTGGGAAACGAAGTACTCGAAGTGCTCGATTTCCGGGGAGGCAACACGCAAACCGGACCGAACGTCGTAATTTCGTCGTTGCAACGCCACGGGGGAGACGACCACGGACGACCGACGCTCTGGTATCGCGCGTACACGACCGGTTAGATATTATGATAGTAACGGACTACTGACCGGTATGACCGATCCATTCGTCGTCGTCGGTGGCGACGCAGCAGGGATGTCCGCAGCGAGCAAGGCAAAGCGCGAAGATCCGGACCGCGAGGTCGTCGTGTTCGAAATGGGGGAGTGGGTCTCCTACGGTGCGTGTGGACTCCCGTATTACGTCAAAGGGGAGATACAATCGCTCGAGGCGCTCGTCTCGGTGACCCCCGAGGAATTTCGCGAGGACCGCGACATCGATCTCAGGACGGGACACGAGGTCGTCCAAATCGATACCGACGCCCGAACCGTTACCGCCGAACACGAGTCGGGGACGGTCGTCCAGCCGTACGATCACCTGTTGATCGCGACCGGTTCGGCGGCGGTGATCCCGCCGATCGACGGAACCGACCGCGACGGCGTGTTCACGCTCGGGTCGATGAGCGATGGAAAGGAACTCCGCGAGTACGTCGCTCGAGCGCGCGGCGGCGAATCGCTTCAGCAGCCGGATCGCGGGCCAGCCTGTCGGTATCTCGAGAACTGTACCGGTCCAGTCGGCGTCGTCGGCGGTGGCTACATCGGCATCGAAATGGCGGAGGCACTGGCCGAAAACGGGTTCGAGGTGCACCTATTCCAGCGTGGGGATCGCGTACTGAAGGGGTTCAGCGAAGAGACGAGCGAACACGTCGCCGACCACCTCGAAGAGCAGGACGTCGTCCTTCACCTTGGTGCAGAGGTGCAGGCGGTTTCGGGCGGAAAGCGTGTCGGCGCCGTCGTCACCGCTTCAGAGCGAATCGACGTCGAGATGGTCCTGCTTGGAACCGGCGTTCGCCCCCGAACGGCGCTCGCAGAGAGAGCCGGAATCGACCTCGGCGAGACCGGTGCAATCGCCACAGACGCGTATCGTGAGACGAACGTTCCCGACGTGTATGCCGCGGGAGACTGCGCCGAGTCCACTCACGTCGTCACGGGTGAGCCGGCGTACGTCCCGCTCGCGTTGACCGCCAATCGCCACGGCCGCGCGGTGGGTGAAACCGTTACCGGCAGGCCGTCGAAAGGTGGCGACATCGCCGGCACGGCCGCAGTCAAGGCCTTCGACGTCGAGGCTGCGCGAACAGGTATCGTCGACCACGACGCAGCTCGCGAAGCCGGGTTCGATCCCGTTAGCGAAACGGTGACGGCGAAATCCCGTGCCGGGTACTATCCCGAGGGGGGAACCATCACCATCACACTAACGGCCGACCGCGACTCCGGACGCGTCCTCGGCGCGAGCCTCGCGAGCGAGTACGGCGAAGGTGCGGTTCATCGAAGTCACGCAGTCGTCGCCGCACTCGAGGAGAGAGCCACCGTCTCCGACGTGGAGAACTACGATCTCGCGTACGCGCCGCCGTTTAACTCCACGTGGGATCCGGTACTCGTGGCCGCGAAGGTTCTTTCCGGAACGTTGCAGGAATCGACCGACTAGCCGTCGTTTGCGGTACATACCGTTTCGATCAGTTCGTCGATCCAGTTCTGGAGGGCGTCGCCGCGGTCGGTGTCGAACAGCCGCTGGCCGTGAGCGCCACCCGGAAGCACCTCGAGTCGCGTCGGATCGGGTGCGTTTTCGTGGAGTATCTGCGTCGTCTCGACGAATCTGTCGTCGTCGTTCTCCGCCACGACGAACAGCGACCGCGCCCGGAGCTCGGACGCGCGGCCTGTCCCGCCGCCTGGAGAGAGCGCGACTAGCCCGTCGACGTCGTCGCTGGCTTCTGCGGCGGCAACGACCGCGGCTTCGGCGCCGATGCTCGCCCCGACGAGGACGACGTGGTCGACGCCCACGGTCGACCGGAGAGAGTCTATTGCGTTTCGAATCGCCGTCGGACGATCATCTTCGGGATCGATCGCGAGCCCGAATCGCTCGCCTCCGGCGAGCGCCTTAGCCTGGTCCGTCCAACTCGTTCGGTCCATGTTGATCTGTGGGACGAAGACGATGCCGCACGATGCATCGTCGCTGCCGAACGTGAGTCCGTCGATGGATTCCGTCGACTCTCGGTCGTCGCCGTCCGTATCGGTCGATTCGTTCGTATCGGTCGACTCGTCCGGTTCCGTTGGCTCCTCGTCATCGGCGCTATCCGTCGTCCCGTTCGGTGCCGGTTCGTCGGACCCGCCGAGACAGCCAGCAAAAAAGCTTCCCGTAGCCAGTGACGTTGCGCCGAGGATGAGGGTTCGACGATCCGGTTCCGGCGACTCCATGGCCGTTGCTACGTTTTGGGGGATGATTATTAGCGAGAGGGTAAAACACTCGGGAAAACGGCTATCGCTCCTGAACGGCCGTTCGGCGACCAATGGATGGCGACGTTCAGCGAGCGATAGACGGGGATAACAAAGTCCAGAGTGGACGACGGGAGTGTACTCGGCATCACCGATGGCACTGCGGCCCGTTCAGGGGACCGCTCAATCGCTCTCCGCCGATGAATGCTCGTTCGCCCGACTTCGCAGACTATCAGCCATCGCGGGAACGTCGCTCGGAGACACGGAACCTTCAGTCTCGAGTTCCGCGACGGACTTCGGGAACTCGCGGAGGTCCTTGTGAACCGCGATTCCCGCTTTCGCACCCTGGCCCATCGCGACCGGGATCTGGTTGTGTCCCGGCACCAGATCGCCGACTGCGTACAGGCCGTCGACCGATGTCCGTCCGTGATCATCGACGTCGATCGTACCGTCTCCCGTGAGGTCCGCACCGAGTGACGCCGCCAGTCCGTTGTTGTATTCGGAACCGTACATCGCGAAGCCGCCTTTGTACTCGCGATCGGTGCCGTCTTCGAATTCCAGCGCTTCGAGCCAGCCGTCGTCGCCGTTCCGAACGCCGGTAACGTCTTCGGGAATGATATCGACGGGATGATGTTCCAACATCGTCGCCGTCTCGTCGCTCCACGTGGGCTCGTCGCCGCGGAGCAACAGGTCGACGTCGTCGGTGAAGTTGAGCATAATCATCGCGACGTGAGCCGCGCTCTCACCGTGGCCCATCACGTACACCGGTTCATCGACGAACATGTATGCATCACAGTGGAGACAGTAGTGCAGGCCCCGACCTGTTCGGGGTAACGGGGGGTCGGGGCGACCGTCGGAAAACCCGGTCGCGAGGACGACGCGCTCCGCGACGGCAGATTCGTCAGCCGTCTCGAGGACGAACGATCCGTCCCGGCGCTCGATCCCGGTCACGAACTCCCGTCGGTAGTCGGCACCGTAGGATCGAATCTGTTCGGCGGCCGTCTCGAGGAACTCGTTTCCGGAGACGGATTCGGGGATGCCGATAACGTTGTGCGTGTCCTGCATCATGGCGGCGCGACCACCGCCACGATCGAAGACAGCGGTCTCGTGGCCGAGTCGCGTCGCGTAGAGCGCAGTCGTGAGGCCGGCCGGACCACCGCCGACAACGGCGACCTCGTACCGGTCAGCGTCTTCGGGTGTATTGGCTGCCGTCATATAGTAACTAACAGTAATGGGGTTACCCCTCGTTAGGCATAAACGTTAGCAAACTACCGGGTTATCAGGTTACCCGAAGGTAATGGTCTTTTTCTCACTAAAAAGTACAGCCGTCAAAAAACCCCCACCGACTACCATACGTAATGTAGTTACAGGAGGTAACTATATGTGGCTCCAGTGCGACCGTCCGATATGACCGAGTCATCACAGCGACTGGAAGTGTGGTGTACAGGCGAAGACTGGTGTCCTATTACGTCCACCGCGACGTTGATCGGAAAGAAGTGGCACACCGTAATTCTCCACCGGTTGCTCGCCAACGGACCGCTGGGCTTTAACGCCCTGAAGACGGAAGTCGGGGGCATCTCGAGTAAGGTACTCTCAGACGTGTTAGAGGACTTGGAAGAGAAACAGTTGATCGATAGAGAGATCGTCAGCGAAAAACCGGTTCGCGTCGAATATTCGCTCACCGAACTCGGAAAATCGCTCGAGCCAGTTATTCAGGAAATGGCGGAGTGGGGGGAAACGCACCTCACAGATGCAACTGACCAACAGAGCTCAGTCGTGTGAAATCGCGCGTTACATCCCACTTAACTGTAATTCCCTGGGAGCTCATTCGTTTTCGCTAACGACCGCGATCGTCACCGTGTCACCATGAGTGGCGTCTTCGAAGACAGTTGGGTCGTGGACACGAAGTAGCGTACTCTCGTCACCGGCATCCACGACCTGTGCGGCCACTTCCGTCTGGGCGGTCGAAATCGACCGTTCGATACCGTCTAACCGATCGAGGATCGCTTGGAGCCTGCCGTCCGTAGTCGTATCGTCTGTCGTCTCTCGCTCCGGTTCCAGCACGTCCATTTCTGAGAGTGATTCCGACGAAGACGCGTTCGCAGAGAATTCAGCCGATGGGTTGGCGAGTCGATCGTGCAATGTCGTGACATTCAGCCCCTCTGCCTCGAGATCGACGTCCGACGCACGCTCGACCCGCGGGAACGAGAGTTCGAGCCCGGAAACAGAATCGCCGACGAGTTGTTTCCGACGTTGTCCGCTCCGGGTACGAACGCGCTGTCTCGTCGCTTCGGTAACCCATGGCGGAGGTTGCCATCCATCGTCGTAGAGCGTATGAATCTCGTCGTCGTCCGTCGCCCAGACGAAACTGTCGTACTGGTCCTTGTAACGGTCCGCGTTCGAACCGGTCTGATGGACGATCACGATCTGCGTCGGCGAGAGGGCGTCGACTACCTCGTCGATCGTTTCCTTGGTCGGGTGGTTTTTGATAGTGAATTCGTAAACCGTACAGGGAGCACTCGAAACCGGATCTGGTCCACCGTTCGTAACTTGAACGAGTGTCGCACCTGCGTCCTCGCGGATCGCCTGGAACAGTCGGCGTGCGCTCCCATCGACCGGTACTTCGGGTCCAGCGATTGTGATCTGACCAGAAGCCAGACAGCGGTCGGAGTGGTGGAATTCTGGAACGAATTCGAGGGCATCATGATCGTACTCGAGGCGGGTGGCGAGTTTTGCAACGTGGCCGACGAGGGAAATTGGAACGTCGATATCGTATTGCTCTCCGGCGTTGGCGAGCAGATAAGCGAGATGAACGCCGGTTAGGCCGCTCGTCGTGACCAGCGTCGTCGATCCGGCCTGTGCGCGCGTGAGGATCGTCCCAACGGCGTCAGTAAGCGTTGTCTCGAGATCATTTGCTGTCGTTCCTGTCAGAAAAATCCCATCGACGTCGATGGAAGGAGCCGTCTCCAGACCCGGATAGCCTGCTGCTCGTCGGCAGGTGAAGTCACCAGTTGCGAGAAGCGTATGGGACTCGCCACAATCGTCGAATTGGATGCAAAAGCCAGCAGCCCCAGGAGCATGTCCGGCCGGAATCGGCCGGACGCGAATATCGGCAGTCACTTGTTCCCAGCCATCGATCGGTTCGACG